>JACDGQ010000816.1 GCA_013821615.1 Planctomycetota bacterium | reverse complement strand
GGCCGCGGCGCGCGAGCTGCAAGCGCGCCCCGACAGCGAGCTCGCCACCGCCGCCCAGGCGCTGTTCATCGGCCTGACGCCAACGCCCGCCGAAGGAAACGCCCAATGACCACCGATCTGCTCGCTGCGTGGCTGCGCGTCCAGGCCCTCTACGGCGAGCAGATCGCGCTGCTGCGCAGCGACCCGCCGGGGTTTGCCGGCGCGCAGGACTGCGCCACGCGCATCGAGCACGAACTCGCTCTGCTCGCCGCCGCCGGCGAGCAGCCGGTGGCCGAGCCCGCGCAGCGCGCTCTGGTCATCGCCGCCGCGCTCAAGGCCGAGGAGCTGCGCCAGCAGGCGCTGTCGCTGATGGCCTCGGGTCGGCTGCTCCTCCAGAACGAGCGCATCACCCTGGAGCGGGCGAACACCGCGCTGCGCGGCTACACCGGCGCGGCACAGCAGCCCGGGGCTCGGTATTTGGATCGCAAGCACTGACCGTTCCGCGTCTCGCGCCGGTCGCGCCACGGCCCTACTTGTAGGTGAGGTCACTCACCAGCACCGTCTTGGTGAAACCGATCCCGCCCTTGCTGTCGCTGACGCGGAAGACCACCGCGGGCGGCACGGCGGCGGTGTCGATGTCGAGGATGCCGAAGTTGGCGCCACCGCTGTAGCCGGCCGCACGCAGCGGGTTGGGCGTGCGGTAGCCGGCGTTGTCGACGCGCCCGGCGACCGGCGAGGTGCCGAGGTTGTAGAGCGGGTAGGCGTCCGGCCGGTCGAGCTTCTGCAGCTCGGCGAAGCTGCGGTCGCCCGAGACGAAGATCACGCCCGCGACGCGCTTGGCAGCGATGGCGTCGAGGATCTGCGCGCGCTCCGCGGGGAACTGCGCGTAGCCGGGGAACGCCGCCTGGTCGCCGAGGAACTGGCAGCCCATCGCCACCACCTTGATGGCCGCGGTGCTGGTGGTCAGCTCGTGCACCAGCCAGGCGGTCTGCGCCTTGCCGAGCATGCCGCGTCGGTCGCGCGGCACGTCGTCGTTGTCACGCCACGAGCGGTCGTCCAGCAGCAGCACCTGCACGTCGCCGCGCCGGAAGGTGCACCACAGCCCCTCGCTGCCGGCGCCGCCGTAGCCCGGGTTGGTCCACATCGCCTTGAACAGGCGCAGCGCGTCGCCCTTCAGCGCGAAGCTGGAGTCGCTGTCGGACGCGCCGTAGTCGTGGTCGTCCCAGGTCGCGTAGCAGGCGGCGCAGCGCAGCAGCGACTGCAGCGGCTTGAGGCCGCGCAGCTCGAGGTGGCGCGCGGCCATGCGCGGCACCTCGTCCCAGTCGTCCGGCTCGTGCAGGGCGGTGCCCTTCTGGAAGATCGGCGCGTCGCCGAGGAAGAGCATGACGTCGGGCTTGGCCTCGGCGATGGTCTGCCACACCCACTGCTGGCGGTCGAGGGCGGTGTTCGCGCCCGACGCCAGGCCGATGCGCAGGTGTTCGTGCTGGTCGAGCGCGGGCGCGGTGAGCAGGCTGAAGTTCTGCGGCTGGGTCTCGTCCGCGACCAGCACCTGCACGCTGTAGCGGGTGCGCGGCCGCAGCCCGCGCACCGTCACCGTGCCGGTGACCACGCGGTTGCCGGCGCCGCCGTCGACCACCGCGGCGGTAGTCCCCTCGGCCTTCACCACCTCGCCCTCGGGGCTCTTGAGCAGCACCGCGATGCGCGCCGGCGCCGAGGTCGCCGCCCACAGCGTCGTGCTGGTGTCGGTGGTGTGCCCGGTCATCGGACCCAGCACCAGGTGCGGGGCCTCGTCATCGTCCGCTGCTTTGGCCAGCCCGGGTGCCGTCAGGACTGCCCAGCCCGCCAGCGCCAGAGCGCGCATCCACCAGGTCGATCGCTGCTGCATGGCGTGCTCCGCGGCCCCAGGATCGCGCCCTTGGGACCCGCAGGCAATGCCTGCTGTGGAAGACGCCGGGGCGGTGTCGCACCGGACAGGCTGACGGCTGACGGCTGGCGGCTCGTGGCCCGGTGCCACGCGCGGAATCGCAGCGGCAACCGGCCGCGGCAGCTCGCGCACCATAATGGTACCAC
>JACDGQ010000815.1 GCA_013821615.1 Planctomycetota bacterium | reverse complement strand
CCCGCTCATCATAAATCGAGTCGGACACGACTTGCAGAGAATTATCACGTCGCAACCAGACGAGAGCCATTTGTGCGACTGGATTTAGGGAGATCCCAGGACTGGGCGTTTTGACTCGGGTCGCGAGCATGAAGCTGCAAATTGCGAGACAGTAACAAACACGAATTCGGATGTCGCGTGTCGCCTATGCGGCTCGCGACTAGGGGCTCGGGTCTAGGGTTTGGAGCGTAGCGACGGGAACCGGCACCTTCCGCACCCCGACCAGCACCACCACCCAGCTGCGCCCGTAAAAGCGCCGGTCGCTCTCGCGCAGGGTCGCTGGCAGGGGCGGCAGGTCGAAGCCGCGCTCGCCGCGCACCACCAGCCGGCCGCCCGGGGCGAGCGCGGCGGCGCCCAGGCGCAGCAGCTCGCTCAGCGTCGCGGGCTCGCTCTGGAACCATGGGAAGGGCGGGTCGCAGAACACCAGGTCGAGCTCCCGCAGCGCGGCCAGCGCGCTCTGGAACGGCCGGGTGTGCAAGACCAGCGCCGCCGGGCTGCCGAGGGTGCGCTGGTTCGCCTGGATGATGCCGATGGCGTGGCGGCCCGACTCGATGAGGTGCACCACGCGCGCGCCGCGGCTGAGCGCCTCGCACCCGAACGAGCCGGAGCCGGCGCATACGTCGGCGACCGCCAGGCCGTCGCAGCGTTGGCCGAGCAGGTCGAAGAGCGACTGCTTGATGCGGTCGGGCAGCGGCCGGGTCTCGAGCCCCGGCGGGGCGAGCAGGCGGCGGCCCTTCCAGGTGCCGGCGATGATCCTCAGCATGGGCGCTCTACCATGGCTTCTCCGTCTCAGGATACAGTGCCCCCAGGTCATCCCAGAACCCCGGGTAGGTCTTCGCGGTGCACGCCGGATCGGCGATCGCCACGCCGGGGGCGAGGGTGCCGAGCACCGCGAAGCTCATCGCCATGCGGTGGTCAGCGTAGCACTCGACCACCGCCGGGCGCAGCGGGCGGGGATGGACGCGCAGCCAGTCCTCGCCGTGCTCGACCTCCTGGCCGAGGCGGCGCAGCTCGGTGACCGTCGCGGCCAGGCGGTCGGTCTCCTTGATGCGGATGTTGGCGATGTTGCGGATGGTGGTCGGCCCGGCGCACAGCGGCGCGATCGCGGCCAGGGTCATCACGGTGTCGCTGATGTGGTGCATGTCGACGTCGACGCCGCGCAGCTGCGCCGGGCCGCTCACCGTGGTGCCCTGGTCGTTGGCGGCGACGCGCGCGCCGGCCTGCTCGAGGATTTTCAGAAAACCATAATCGCCCTGCAGCGAGGAAGCGGTGAGGTTGGGCACCGTGACGGTGTGCCCGCCCGCCGCCGCCCACGCGAAGGGATAGCTGGCCGACGAGGCGTCGGGCTCGATGCGGTAGGTGCGCGCGCGGTAGGCGGCCACGGCGCGCACGGTGAAGCCAGCAGCGCTCTCGTCGATGCGCCCGCCGAAGTCGGCGACCATGCGCCGCGTCATCTCGACGTAGGGGCGGCTGACCAGGGTGCCCTCGATGGCCACCGCGAGGTCGCGCTGGGCGAAGCCGGCCGACAGCAGCAGCGCCGAGAAGTACTGGCTGGAGCGGTCGCCGCGCATGCGCACTGCGCCGCCCGCGACCACGCCGCCGTGGATGGTCAGCGGCGGGCAGCCGGTCGGGCAGTCGACGCGCACGCCGAGCTGGCGCAGGCCGTCGACCAGGTCCTGGATCGGGCGCTTGGCCATGTGCGCGTCGCCGACGAAGGTCAGCGCGCCGGGGATGAGCGCGGCCAGCCCGGCGAGGAAGCGCACCGTGGTGCCGCTATTGCCGACGAACAGGTCACCCGCAGGCGCGTGCAACCGCGCCCGCCCGCCGTCGACGATCAGCTGGTGGGGCGCGCCGTCGCGGATGGCCACGCCCAGCGCGGCCAGGTAGGTGCGCATGTGCCGGGTGTCGTCGCTCTCGAGCACCCCTTCCAGCACCGAGGTGCCGTCGGCCAGCGCCGCCAGCACCAGCGCCCGGTTGGTGATGCTCTTCGAACCGGGAACCGTCCAGGTGG
>JACDGQ010000814.1 GCA_013821615.1 Planctomycetota bacterium | reverse complement strand
GCGTACGCGATGCTGATGGCTATCTGGTGACGCCCGACCTGGTGCTGGAGGCGTATGGCCAGGGCTGCTTCCCGATGGCCGACGACCGCAACGGCCGCCTGCGCTGGTACCGGCCGCGCGAGCGCGCGATCATCACCTGGGACCGCTGGACGGTGCCGCGCAGCCTCGACAAGGTGGCACGCAACCGCAAGCCCTACCGCCTCACCATCGATGCGGATTTCGCAGCGGTGATCCGCGCCTGCGCGCAGCGCGCCACCACCTGGATCTCGACCGACATCGAGCAGCTCTATGTCGCGCTGCACGAGCGCGGAAACGCCCACTCGGTCGAGGCGTGGTCGCCGGAGGGGGCCCTGGTGGGGGGACTCTACGGCTTGGCGATCGGCGGCTGCTTCTGCGGCGAGAGCATGTTCCACACCGCCCCCGACGCCGCCAAGCTGTGCGTCATGCATCTGGTCGACCGCCTGCGCGCCAACGGCTTCACCGTGCTCGATTGCCAGCAGCAGACCCCGCACATGGCGCGCTTCGGCGCCTACGAGATCGACGAGAGCTCGTACGCCCGGTTGCTGATGGGCTGCCGCGATCGGCGGCCGTTCCCGTAGACCTGGTAGGCGCGGGCGGCATGAGCGGTGCGGAGCGGGAGGTGCGGAGTGCGGGGTGCGGAGTGCGGGGTGCGGAGTGCGGAGTGCGGGGTGCGGAGTACCGGAACGACCGCGTCCAACCTGGCACTCCGCACTCCGCATTCCGCACCAGTCATAATCCTGGACGCCATGGCGTCCCCAACCCATGCTGCCCTTCCAGGCCCTTCCCGGATGTGGCGAAGCTGACAGACTCCTGGCCTGACAATCCGCTGAACGTCCTTCCTGCACGGCAAATACCATGCAAGAGCAGGGCGACGGCGACGGATGGACTGACGGCCACCACCCCGGTCGCCACCACCTATTGACGGGAACACCCCTATGAAGATCGCGCTCCCCATCCTTCTCTTGGCGATGCTGGCTGCGCCCGTGCTGCGCGCCGAGGACGCCACTCCCCCCGCCGTCACGCCCCCGGCCACCCCGGCGGCTGCGGCCACCCCGGCGACCCCGGCCGCCGCGGACGCGAATGGCAATGGCGGCAACCGCCAGAACGGCTTCATGCGGCGCATGATCGCCGACAATCCCGAGCTCAAGGACGTCGATCCCAACACCCCAGAGGGACAGGACAAGATCCGCGAGGTCATGCAGAAGCGCATGGAGGCCAACGCGCCGCGCATCCGCCAGCGCATGGCCGAGCAGCAGGCCGCCACGCATACCGAACTGAACAAGCAGTTCGCCATGACCAGCGAGGAGTTCACCGCGATCGAACCGTTGCTGACCCGCGTCGAGAATCTGCGCATGCAGAAGGGTCTGGTCGACCGCAGCGGCGGTGGCCGCCAGGGGCGCGGGGGCCCTGGTGGTTTCGGCGGTCCCGGTGGTCCCGGCGGTCCCGGTGGCTTCGGCGGCATGACTATGAACCCCCAGCTGATGCTCGGCGACACGCCGATGGAGCCGACCGTCAAGGACATCATGGATGCCGGCAAAGCGCTCAAGGCGCTGGTCGACGACACCCAGGCCAACGCCGCCGAGACCACCGCGGCCATCGCCCGCGTGCGCAAGGCGCGCGAGGCCTTCGCCGCGGTGCTGACCAAAGCGCAGGACGACCTGCGCGCGGTGCTGTCGCAGCGTCAGGAGGCGATCCTGCTGGATCGCGGCACCCTGGAGTGACTGCACGCTGACGCCGGGGCCGCGCCGACGGCGGCCCACGGGCGTCAACGCGGCGAGTGATCAGTGCGGTATCAGCGCGCGCCCTGCCCGGTTCCCAAGGAGGGGGTGCCCACCAGGATGGGCCGCTTCCCACCCGCCGTGACCGGCGTTGCCGCCTCAGCGGCAGGGCTGCGCAGCGGTACCATTTTGCTGCCCGATCGCTGCGTTCCACTCATCGCCTCAGTCCCCCTTCAGCTCCCCCGCGAACCCGTCATGACCTCCAGTCCGCTCACCGCCCGGCTCTGCGCCCGCCTCGACCTCGGTCCCGACC
>JACDGQ010000813.1 GCA_013821615.1 Planctomycetota bacterium | reverse complement strand
CCACGACCTGTATGTGCTCGATGGCGGCGCCAACGCCGTCCAGGTGTTCGGCGCCGACGGCAACCGCAAGGGCGAGATCGGCCCCTGCCAGCGTCCCACCGATTTCGCCATCGCCGGCGACGGCACGCTGTTCGTCGCCGACCAGGGCGCGGGCGGCGTGCTGGTCTTCGAGGCGAATGGCAAGTTCCGCGCGCGCCTCGGCCACGAGGGCAAGGGCGATGACGCCTTCGCCGGGCTCACGCGCATCGCGCTCGGGCCGGGCGGCGAGCTCTTCGCGCTCGACCCGGCGCAGGGCCAGATCGCGCGCTTCGACCGCTTCCAGCGCCGCCTCGACGCATGGTCGCTGCAGGTCGACGCGAAGAACCCGCCGGTCGATCTCGCCCTCCACTCCAAGGGCCTGCTGGTGCTGCTCGCCAGCGGCCAGGTGCTGATCGTCAACGCCAAGGGCCTGGCGACGCAGTCGTGGAAGGGCCTGGGCGAATCTGGACTGGTCGAGCGCGTCGGCAACGCCGACGGCCTGTACGTCGATGCCAGCGGCGAGGTCTTCGTGACCTTCGCCGGCAGCCAGCTCATCGCCCGCCACGATGCGGACGGACTGATCACCGGGGTGCGCGGGCCGGGCTTGTGGAGCGAGGCGCTGTACGCCGCCGATGGCCGCGGGCGCTTGTTCGCGCTCGAGCCCGGCAGCGGCATGATCTCGGTCGCCGATGGCGAGGGCTGGCGCCTCGCGCGCTTCGGCGGGACGCTGCGCAGCGGCGGGCCGTTTTCGGAAGCGAGCGCGCTGGCGGTCACGCCCGACGGCCAGGGGCTGTCGGTGCTCGACGCCGACAAGCTGCAGGTGGTGCGCTGGAATCTCGCCAAACCCCAGGACAAGCCGGTGGTGTTCGGCCAGCCAGGCAAGAACAACGGCCAGTTCGCCAAGGTCACCGCCGTGGCCTGCGACGCCGCCGGCCGCACCTATGTCCTCGACGCCCGCCAGCACCGGGTGCAGGTCTTCGACGCGCTGGGCGCCTTCCTCTACGGCTTCGGCCGCTACGAGCGCGGCAAGATGCCCGATGAACTCACGGAGCCGACGCTGCTCGCGGTCAGCCCGGCGGGCGACGCCGCGTACATCTACGACGAGGACACCTACGAGATCAAGAAGTTCGCCCTCGATCCCGCCAAGGCGACGGCAGCGCACGTCACCAACAGCGGCGGCAAGGGCGACGACCCGGGCCAGTTCCGCGCGGTCAAGGGCCTGGGCGTCGACCGCCTCGGCCTGCTCTACGTCGCCGACGGCAAGCGCGGCGACCTGCAAGTCATCGACTTCCGCGGCAGCAACGCCGTCGCCGGTCCCGCACGCAAGGCCGCTGATCTGGGCACCAGCCGCATCGCTGGGATGGCGCTCGCTCCGGACGGTCAGGTGTTCCTGCCGTATGATGGGACGATCGCGGCCTGGAGCTGGTGAGGGGGCGCGCGGGGCACGCGCAGACTCGAGAGGAAGGCTCCAGACCCGAGAGCGCTGACCACATGGCTGCTGCAGCCTGTGAATTCAAGGACTTACACGGATAACAGACCTAGGGTCTCGGGTCTTGGGTCTCGGGTCTCAGGTGTCCGCAGTCGCGGCTGTACGCCCTTATCGACAAGGACCGTTAGTAGCACGCCAATCCAGACATAGGAACCAATGGACCTGCCCGCGGCACCCGAGGCGCGCTTCTCGCGCATCCTGGACGAGACCCAGGGGCTCATCCGCGCGCACATCGCCGGTATGGGCGTGCCGGTCGACGAGGTCGACGACGTGGCCCAGGAGGTCTACCTGGTGTTCGCGCGCCAGCCGGAGCGCATGCCGGCGGACGTCGAGCCGCTGCGTTGGCTGCGCGGCATCGCGCGCAACTGCAGTCATGAGTACTTCCGCCGTCGCGCCCGCCAGCCGCGCAGCCTGGCGGCGATCGCCGATCTGCTCGCGGCGGTGCCGGCCGCGGAGACCGACGAACCCGAGACGGCGCCGCGCGTCGACCGCCTGCGCACGTGCGTGGAGCGCCTGGCCACGCCGCACCGCGACCTGCTCGCGAG
>JACDGQ010000812.1 GCA_013821615.1 Planctomycetota bacterium | reverse complement strand
CGAGGTGGGCGGCGCCGCCGGCGGCGGCGATGATGACCTTGGTGCCGCGGCCCGCGGCGGCGCTGATGTAGTCGGTCGCCTCCTTGGGAGTGCGGTGCGCGGACAGCACGCGGGCCTCGTTGGCGACGCCGAACTTGTTGAGGGTCTCGACGGTGGTCTTCATGACCTCCCAGTCGGACTTGCTGCCCATCAGGACGGCGACGAGGGGGGCGGTGGTGCTCATGGGCGGTCTCCTGGGCCTGGATGTGACGGCGGCCGGCGCGAACCGTGCCGTGGCCCGGGCCGCGTGCAACCGCTGGTCGCGGCGCTTACGGGTGCGGGAGCTCCACCGGCGTCTTCTTCTTCCGCAACTCCGCATTCCCCAGCTGCCCGCACGCCGCCATGATGGTCCGCCCCTTGGTCATGCGCCGCCGCACCGGCAGGCCGTCGGCGCGTAGCCAACCGACGAACTGCACGATCTCGTCCTCCTCCGGCGCGCGTGTCAGCGGCAGATTGCCGGGGTTGTAGGGGATGAGGTTGATCAGCACGCGGCCGAGCGGTTTGCAGAACTCGGCGATGGCGGTGGCGTCGGCGCGCGCGTCGTTGAGGCCGGGCATCAGGCAGTAGTTGACGCCGAGGGTGAAGTTGCGGCGCTGCGGATAGCCGATGAGGATGGCCTGGAGGGCGGCAAGGGGCGTCTTGCGGTTGACCGGCATGATGCGCGAGCGCTGCGCGTCGGTGGCGGCGTTCAGGCTGATCGACAGGTTGAGGCGCTTCCACTGCTGCGCCTGTAGCCGCAGCAGGCCCTCGGCGTGGCCGCTGGTGCAGATGGTGATGCGGTCGAGGCCATAGCGCAGGCCGCGGCGGTCGGATAGCACGTTCACGGCCTGGATGACGTTCTCGACGTTGTCGAGCGCCTCGCCCATGCCCATGAAGACGATGTTGCGGATGTGCCAGCCGAGCGTGACCTGCGCGGTCACTACCTGGGCGACGATCTCCGCGGCGCTGAGATTGCGCAGCAGCCCCATGCGCCCGGTCTCGCAGAAGGTGCAGCCCATCTTGCAGCCGACCTGGCTGGAGATGCACAGCGTGTAATAGATGGTGTCGTCGTGCTCGACGTCGACGTCAGACTCATCGCCATCAGCGGCCTCTTCGGCGGCCTCGTCACCGACCTCAACGGTCTCCGCGGCGCGGGCCGCGGCCGCGGCGGCGTGCGCGCGGTGCGCGCTGCGCATCGGGATGCGCACGCACTCGATCTCGTAATTGTCGGCGGTGCGCAGGATCGCCTTGGAAGTGGTGCCGAAGGCGCTCGGCTCCTCGGCCAGCGAGGCGACCGGCAGCAGGGAGACGGCGAAGTGCGCGCGCCAGGTCGCGCCGGTGCCGGCGGCGACCGGGAAGTCGTCGATGGCCATGCGCCCGGTGCTGAAGGCCAAGGGGTAGAGCCGCGGCGCCACGCCGTGGCCGGCCGGCATCAGCGTGCGCGCCGCGGCGGCCAGTTCGTCGCTGGTCAGGCCCAGGATCTGCAGCGGCTGCGGCGGGGCGCTGGCGGCAGGCGCGCTGGACCCGTCAGGCGCGTTCATGGTCCGATCCCCAGGGTCACCACCAGCTCGCGGTCGTGGACGCGCACGCGCTTCAGCACCAGGCGCGCCATCGCCTGCTTGACGTCGCCCGGCTTCAGCCGGTAGACGGGACGCCGGTCGAGCAGCGTGACGAGTTCCTTGGATATCAAACTGTTGAGCCGGTTCAGGGCATGCTCGGGCAGTCCGCCGATGGCGATGTGGTCGACCTGCGCCGCGTGCACCACGAAGCTGCCGTCGGCGGGCAGGTACTCGATCAGGCCCGAGACCTCGGCGGTGCCGTGCGGCTTCTTCGCGATCAGCGGCACGCCCACGTCCGCGGTGATGCTCGCCTGGATGCGCTCCGAGCCCTCGCTGAGGTGCACGTGCGGGTCGCTGTAGCGCACCGTCGCGATGCCGAGGTAGATGCGCCCGAGCGGGAAGTGGTCGTCGAGGGCCTCCTGGATGCGCGCCTCGGGGATGCGCACCTCGACCTCGCGGCCCCACGCCCAGGCGAGC
>JACDGQ010000811.1 GCA_013821615.1 Planctomycetota bacterium | reverse complement strand
GATGGCGTTGAGCTGGAAGGCCACCGCGCGCGGGTTGCTGGCGTCGGTCAGCAGCAGGTCGAGCACCGGCGCCGTCTGCAGCGTGGTGAGGTAGCGGCTGCGGTAGGTGATGGCGCTGTCGGCGACGTCGAGCGCGACCTCCAGGCCCGCGTCCACCCCGTCGGCGCCGTCAGCGATCAGGGCGCGCAGCAGGTCGCAGGTGAACAGCGCGCGCTCCAGGCGGCGGCCGATGTCGAGGAAGCGCCAGCCCGGCCCGCGCGTGGTGTTCTCCATGCCCATCGCGGCGAGCGCGGCGAGCTCGACGACCACGCGGTTGAGCAGCACCAGGTCGTCGCCGAGCTGGGCGCCCGGCGCGAGCCGGCCGAGCTGCTGATCGAGGTGGTTGACGATGCGCCAGGTGTCGTTCGACAGGCGGTCGCGCACCGCGAAGGCCGCGCGGTGCAGGCCGCGCAGCGTCGCGGGCAGCCCGCACGGCAGGGCCGGATCGTGGATCAGCGCCAGGAAGCGCGCGCCGATGTCCTGCTCGTCCTCGTCGTCCTCGTCCTCGGCGGGCAGGTGGCCGGTCTGGCGCAGCGCGCGCACCAGCGCGCCGAACTCGCGCCCGGCGAGCGAGCCCGGGTCGTCGGCGAGGCGCAGCACGCCGGCGCGCAGCAGGCGCGCGGTGTCCTCGGCGCGTTCGCCGTAGCGGCCGAGCCAAAAGAGGTTGTCGGCGACGCGGCTGGGCAGGTCGATGCCGCCACGCTTGAGCTCGACCGGCGCGCCGACCGGGCGCAGCAGGGTGACGTGCGGCACCGGCCCGTCGGCCAGCACCCAGGTGTCCTTGCTGCCGCCGCCGCGCTGCATCGAGACGATCTGCGGCTGGCGCGATTCCGTGGCGCGCGCACCCGGCGCCGCGGCGATGCGCGTCAATGCCCCGGGCATCACCGCATACGCGTCGCGGGTCGCGACCGCGAACGCGCGCAGCGTCATCGGGCGCGGGCTGAAGCCGCCGCCGGTCCACACCGGCGTGGTCGAGAGCCGCACCTGCTCCTGCGCGATGTAGGCGAACGGGCGCGCGGCGATGCGCGCCAGCAGCGCCGTCTTCGCGGCGGACGACAGCTGGTTGCCGAACACCGGCTCGCCGGCCGCGCCGGCGCCGGAGATCGGCTTGATCACCAGGTGCTCGAGGTTGGCCGCGACGTGGCTCAGAGTGGCGGCGACGTCCAGGCCGCACCACCAGCTCGGCACCGACTCCAGGCGCAGGTCCTCGCCGAGCAGGTGGCGGCACAGGCGCGGCAGCAGCGGCATCCACGCCGGGTTCTGCGCCAGACCGCTGCCCAGGGCGTTGACGATCGCGACGTTGCCAGCGCGCGCCGCCTGGACCAGGCCGGCGACGCCCAGGGTGGAGTCGTTGCGCAGCTCGAGCGGGTCGCAGAAGTCGTCATCGAGGCGGCGCAGCACCACGTCGACCGGGTGCAGGCCGCCGAGCGTCTTGAGGAACACGCAGTCATCGCGCACGGTCAGGTCGCCACCCTCGACCAGGGTGTAGCCCAGGTAGCGCGCCAGGTAGGCGTGCTCGAAATAGGTCTCGTTATACGGCCCCGGGGTGAGCAGCACGATGCGCGGGTTGTCGCGGTTGCGCGGCGCGAGGCGCACCAGGGTCTCGCGCAAGCCGACGAAGAACGAGGCCAGGCGCTGCACGCGGCACTCGCGGTAGGCCTCGGGCAGCGCGCGCGACAGCACGATGCGGTTCTCGAGCGCGTAGCCCGCGCCCGACGGCGCCTGGGCGCGGTCGGCGAGCGCGCGCCAGCGGCCGTCGCCACCGCGCACCAGGTCGGCGCCGTAGAGGTGCAGGCGGTGCCCGCCGGGCACGCGCAGCTCGTGGCAGGCGCGCAGAAAACCGGGATGGGCGAAGACCGCGGCCGGCGGCAGCAGCCCCTCGCGCAGCAGGCGCTGCGGCCCATAGCAGTCGGCGAGGATCAGGTCGAGCAGGTGCGCGCGCTGCGCCAGCCCCAGCGCGACCCCCTCCCATTCGCGCGCCGGGATGACCTCGGGGATGGCGTCGAGTTGCCACGGC
>JACDGQ010000810.1 GCA_013821615.1 Planctomycetota bacterium | reverse complement strand
CCCCAGGGCTCACGCCCTGGGCTGGCTTCTTCCGCCCGCGCTGCGGGCTCATGCATTTCGGCCACACGTTTTCCGTTGCGCGGTGCCGTCCTGCCGTTTTTCTCGCGTCTCGCGTCTCGCGTCTCGCGTCTCGCGTCTCGCGACTCGTGACTCAGGCCTTCAGCTTCCCCAGCGCCTCGCTGGAAGCCTCCAGCACCTGCTGATGCAGTGAATTCCCATGGCTGTCCATGGTGACGATCGCGGGGAAGCGTTCGACCCACAGATGCCAGATCGCCTCGGGGCTGCCGAGATCCATCCAGTCGACGCCGTCGACGCGGGTGATGCGCTCGGCGCAGACCTGGGCGGCGCCGCCGATGGCGTGCAGGTAGACGCAGCCGTATTCCTTGCACGCCGCCAGGGTCTTGGCGCCCATGCCGCCCTTGCCGATCACGCCGCGGATGCGGTGGTCGCGGATCACTTCCCACTGGTAGGGCTCTTCGCGCGATGAGGTGGTCGGGCCCGCACCCTTGCACACCCACTTGCCCCCCTCCTGCACCATCACCGGCCCGCAGTGGTAGATGATCTGCCCCCCGAGATCGACCGGCGGCTTCACCCCGTGGTGCAGGCGGTGGTGCACCGCATCGCGCCCGGTGTAGAGCCGGCCGGTGATCTCGACGGTGTCGCCGACCTTCAGCGATCGCGCGGTGGCTTCATCGATCGGAGTATTCAGCGGAATGACGGGCATGGGCAGGGCTCCAGCGCCGGAGTGGCGGGTGGTTAAGGCGTGGTGCGAGACGGCCGACGCGTGAGGGAAGAAGCGGAGGCAAGAGGGGGAAGGGAAGAAGGAAGGCAGGGATAGATGGAAGGTGAAGTGGATGGTTGGCGGCAACTGGCGGCGCCTCGCTTCCTCCCTTCTCCCCTCCTGCCTCCCCTTCCCCCCTCCTGCCTTCCCCTAGTAGAGCCACTCCCCGATCTCCCCACCCCGCGTCAGCGTCACCGCCTGGCGGCGGAACGCCCAGCACATGTAGCTGATGGTGACGAAGAAGCTCGCCGGTACGCGGTTGAGCTTGCCGATCTTGCAGCCGAGCAGGGTGGTCTTGCCACCGAAGCCCATCGGCCCGATGCCGGACTGGTTGGCCTTGGCGACGATGCGCTCTTCGAGCGCGGCGAGCACCGGGTCGGCGTTGACGTCGTCGATGAGGCGCAGGAACTCCGTCTTGCTGGCCGCGTAGCCGCTGGCGCGGTCGCCACCGATGCACACGCCGAGGATGCCGGGCCCGCAGCCCTGGCCCTGCGCCTGCAGCACGCAGTCGAGGATGGCGTTCTCGACGCCCTGCAGATCACGGCCACCGAATTTGGCATTGGGCAGCGTGTACTGCGCGCCGACGTTTTCGCAGCCACCACCCTTGAGCATCAGCGAGACCTGGACGTGCTCTTCGCGCCACGGATGGATGTGGATGTCGGGCGTGCCCGGGCCGATATTGTTGCCGGAATTCGCACCGGTCACCGAATCGACCGAGTTCTGGCGCAGGTAGCCCTTGGTGGTCGCCTCCTTCACCGCCGCGATGGTCGCCTCTTCGAAGGCGCACAGGTCGTAGCCGACCGGGGCGTTGACATAGACCAGGATCGAACCGGTGTCCTGGCAGAGCGGCTGGCTCTTCTCTTTGGCCATGCCGATATTGCACTGGATGACGTCTAGGGCGTACGCGGCGTTGGTGCCCTGCTCCTCCTGGCCCTGCCCGGCCGAGATCGCGCGCACCACGTCGCGCGGCAGCACCGTCGAGGTGACGCGGATGAGCTCGAGCAGCGAGGCCTGGAGCACGGGCAGGGTGGTGGCGATGGCCATGGGGGTTTCCGCGGGGGTTGGACTAGTGTCTCCAGCCAAGCGGGGGTGCAACCGTTGCGCCTATTTCCCCGCCCACACCTCCGCACCGCCCTTCACGTCCGACTCCACGCGCGCCCGCGCCACCGCTTCCAGGTAGGCGCCGGCGACGCGGTCGTCGGCGGCGATCATCGACAGCAGCACCGCGTCGAGGGTGCGGCGGTCGTGGTTCTCGGCGTCGACCACGGCCAGGGCC
>JACDGQ010000809.1 GCA_013821615.1 Planctomycetota bacterium | reverse complement strand
CGGCAATGCAGTAGCGTGCTCGGTCATCGTGAGACTTCTTCGTGATTCCTGAACCCATGCGGGAGCGGACGTGAGTGTGGTGATGGTGACCGGCGCCAGCGGTGGCATCGGCGGGGCGGTGGTGACGGCGCTCGCTAGCGCGGGCCACGACGTGATTGCGGTCGGCCGTGATCCGGGCCGGCTGCCATTGGTGCCCGGAGTGCACGCGATGGTCGCGGACTTGGCTCAGCCGCAGCGGCTGGCCGCGGTAATCGAGGAACCCGGCCAGCTTGACGCGCTGGTGCACTGCGCCGGGGTATCGGTCGCCGCGATCGCGCCGGTCGCTGCCACCGCCGCGGCGGTGTGGCAGGAGACGATGGCAGTGAATGTGATCGCGGCGGCGGAGCTGACCCGGATCATGCTGGCCGCCTTGCGGCGCAGCCGGGGGCATGTGGTGTTCGTCAATTCCGCGCGCGGGGTCCGGGCCGCGCCGAACTGGTCGGCGTTCGCTGCCAGCAAGGCCGCTTTGCAGGAGCTGGCTGACTCGCTGCGGGCCGAGGAAGCGAAGAACGGGGTGCGGGTCACCTCCTTGTATCCCGGTGCTACGGCCACCGAGCATCTGCGCGAGGTCCGCGCGGCGTTCGGGAGTGACTACGACCCGCAGCGGTGCATCAGCCCGCAGACACTGGCCGCGATGGTCGCCTGGGTGCTGGCCGCTCCGGCGGATGGTTACGTCGCCGAGATGTCGGTGGTCCCCGCTTCGCGCAGGGGCTGAATCCGGCCAGCTTGGCGGGGTGAGGAGACGGTAATGCTGGGCGTGGTCCGCGACCTGCGGTCGCCCCGGTCGCTGGATGGCCCGGATGAGGCGGCTGCGTACCAGGAGCACCTGCTCGCCGAGTACGTGCTGGCCCGGCTGGCCCACGGGGTGGCGGACTCGACGATCCGCGGCGAGATCGCGGCCGTGGAGCAGTTCCTGGGCCATGCTGGCGTGCTGGCGTGGGAGGTCGAGCCCGCGCACGCCGACCGGTTCCTGGGCCAGCACCAGCGGCAGCAAGCACCGGGTACCCGGCGCGGCAAGGCCGGGGCGGTCGACTTGTTCTTCGGCTTCCTGGAGACGCGCTACCGCGGCGAGATCCACGAGCTGACCGGCCGTGTGATCGTCTCTCCGATCGATGACTGCAACCGGCCCCGTCACTCGGGCGACTTCCATGTCCGGGTTCCGCCCTCGCCTGCCGCGCTCGCGGCGTTCTTCGCCTCCTGGCGCGGCGAGCTGCCCGCTGCCCGCAAGTGGCTGGCTGCGGCCCGCCATTACGCGATGGCCCGGCTCGCCGCGGAGACCGGGCTGCGGCTGCGGGAGCTGTGCTGGCTGCGGCTGGAGGACCTGCATTTCGGGCACGGCCCGCTGGGCAAGATCCACGTCCGGCTGGGCAAGGGCTCGCGGGGATCGGGGCCCAGGGAGCGGCTGGTGCCGATGATCGGCGACACCCGGCCGCTGCTGATCTGGTGGGTCACTGAGGTCCGCGGCGAGTTCCGCGACGACTGGGAACTGCCCCGCGCGGTCCTGTTCCCCTCCGAGCGCGGCGGCCCGATTAGCGGGGACACCTTCGCCGCAGCGCTCGGCCAGGCGGCCGGCCGGCACCTGCGCGGCCCGGTGAGCAAGCTCACCCCGCACGTGCTGCGGCACGCGTGCGCGTCGCGGCTGTATGGCGAGGGCATCGGCCTGGCCGCGATCCAGCAACTGCTGGGTCATCGCTGGTTGTCGACCACGGTCCGCTACGTTCACGTCGCCGACGAGGCCATCGAGAACGCCTACCAGCAGGCAGCCGAGCGAGCCGCCACCTTGTTCCGGGAGTAGAGACATGCAGTGGAACCTGCGGATGGCCGCCGCCCAGCGCGGCATCTGGCGCTCGTCGGACCTGCGGCGGCTGCTCGCCGAGGCAGGCCTGGAGATATCGGCCGGGAAGATGTCGCACCTGTGGTCGGGCCGTCCGATCTCGATCCGCCTCGACGACCTGGACATCGTCTGCGCCGTGCTTGGCTGCGAGCCCGGCGACCTGCTGGTACGCGACCCCGATGCCGCCAGGC
>JACDGQ010000808.1 GCA_013821615.1 Planctomycetota bacterium | reverse complement strand
GGCTACCACTGCCCGATCCGTGTTGGGGTGGACGGCCCCCACGGCATCATGTGCCAAGATTGGAGCTGTCACAGCGTCCAACAGAGGAGCCGTCCGCCATGGAGTTTAAGCGTATAGCCGTCGACACGTCCAAGTCCGTCTTCACCCTGCACGGAGTTGATGAGCACGGTCGCCCGATCCTTCGCCAAGATCTGACCCGGGCTCGGTTTGAGACGTTCCTGGCCAAGACCTCGCCCACCGAGGTGGTGCTGGAAGCCTGTGGCAGCTCCCATCACTGGGGCCGGGTTGCGCAAGCGTTGGGGCATACGGTGCGGCTGATCCCGCCGCAATACGTCAAACCGTTCGTGAAGCGCGGCAAGAACAACCGCAACGACGCGGAGGCGATCGGCGAGGCGGCATCCCGCCCCACCATGCGCTTTGTGCCGGTGAAGTCAGCCACGGCTCAAGCCGAGGCGATGGACCTGACCGCCCGCGACCTGCTGGTGCGGCAGCGGACGCAGTTGGTCAACGCCGTGCGGGGTCATGCGGCGGAGTTCGGCGTCATCGCGGCCAAAGGCATTGCCCAGGTCGAGCCGCTGTTGAGGAAGATCGCTGAAACCGACATGCTGCAGGCTGCAAAGGAGACGCTGGCCCAGCTAGGCCGGGTCATCACGCAGTTGGATGCGCAGCTGGCGGAGATCGATCAGCGCCTGACCGCGCAGCACAAGGCCAATCCGGTCAGTCAACGCTTGGCGGCGATCCCGGGTGTGGGGCCAGTCACGGCGCTGACGGTGGCGATGAAAGTCGATGCGAGCCAGTTCGAATCCGCTCGCCATTTCGCGGCCTGGCTCGGGTTGACGCCAAGAGAACACTCCACCGGCAGCCGCCAATGCCTCGGCGGCATCAGCCGGGCCGGCAATGAACGGCTCCGGCAGCTGCTGGTCGTGGGGGCGATGGCGGTGATCCGCCATGCCAAGCCGGGGAGCAAGACGGCGAGCCCCTGGCTGCTGACATTGCTGGAGCGCCGGCCGCGCAAAGTGGCGGCGGTCGCTCTGGCCAACAAGATGGCCCGCATTCTGTGGGCCATGATGGCGAACGGCACGGCTTACCGGCGCACGCCGCAAGCCGCCTGACCGTTCGTCGTCGCCGAGGAGCAAAAGGGCCAACGTAGGAGATGGCAAACGGTCGAACCGACGAACAGGACACCCCGCTTGGTGCAAAGGCATCTCGATGCCGCATCCGTGTTTGGGGCTTGTTCGGCGAAACCCATCTGGGCCAGCGGTCATGCAGCCGCGTCGAAGGCCGGACACATGACCGCACTCGTTCCGTGAGCCAGATCAAACAAAACCCCTTGCGCTCCAGGGGCCGCCCACACATGCACCATCGTCCCGGGCGCGCCCGCCAGCGCGGGCATAGGACCTTCGATCCGGCGTGCATACCAGGCTGCGGAGACCATGCCGAGCAAAAAGGCGGCGGTGCCAAAGGCGGCCGCGCTTGCGATCGAGCGCAGCATGGCCGCCTCCATCATATCGAGGCGCGAGGCCGCAAGCGTTGACCAGCCGGTGGCGGGAATGGGGGCATTCGCGGCCAGGATCGGGCGTCCGTCCTGCGCTGTCGTCTTGAACACGCCGCCGCCGCGGCCCACGGCAGCAAGCGAGGCGAAGCCCACGCGGCGTCCGACGAACTCTCCCACGTTGCTGCTTCGCGCCAGGATCAGCCCATTGCGATCGACCACGATGGCGCGCCCGCTCTCGGACGGGCCCCGGCGGTTATCAAGGACCGGGGTGAACACCGAGGGGGTGAATGCCATGGTGAGGGCATATGCCACCCGTCCGTCCACTTCGACCGGCACGTCCACGGCTACCAAGTAGTCGCGCGTCACCGGCCCGGCATAAAGGTCCGACACCTGCGGCCGTCCGGTGGCGAACACCGTTGACACGACGCCCAGCTCACTCGGCTCCGCCCGCGGCCCCTCATCGGGCAAAAGCGAATCGACCTGAATCTGGCCCGACGTGTCGGTGAGCACGATGCGCGCGCCGTCCGGTTTGGGCATGAGCACCGACTGCTGGCGGAACGCCTCAAAAT
>JACDGQ010000807.1 GCA_013821615.1 Planctomycetota bacterium | reverse complement strand
GGCGCGCGGCGACGCCGGCTTTGAGCGCGAAGCGCGCGGCCTGCTCGCCGGGCTCGGCCGAGCCACCGCTGCGGTAGAGCCGCTCGAGTTCGGCGATGGCGGTGGCGGTGTGCACGCCGGCCGGATTGGCGGCGATGTAGCCCTCGATCTCGCCGACGCGCCCGGGCAGGCCGGCCGGACCGATGTGGGTCGCGGCGATGCGCTCGACGAAGCGCCACGCGAACTCGTGCGTCGGCATCAGCGCGATGAACTTGCGGTAGCCGGCGATGCGCTCGGGCGTGAGGTCGACGAACTGGATGCGCGCCATGCGGTTCGCGGCGATGCCGCGCATCAGGCCGTAGCCCCACTCCAGCGCCGCCTTCGGCTTGCCGCCGTCCCAGTCCACCACCGCCACGCCCAGCCCCATCGCCAGCCGGTAGCCGGGCCGCTCGCCGGGATTGGCGCGCAGCGCGGTCCACGGGATGGCCACTTCATAGGTGCAGCCGGCGGCCTTGCGCACGGCGCGCGCCGTGACGCGGTCCTCATCGCCCTTGCCCGCCTCGTCGGCGGCGTCGGGCAGCGGCAGCGGCGCGCCGGAGATCTGGGTGACGCGCGTGCGCCCGTCGGAGAGCGACAGCGCCAGCACCAGCGGCGACTGCTCGCCCGCGTTGCTGCCCTGCGGATCGATGCCGACCACCACGCTGTCGCCGTCGAGCGGGCTGCCGCCCAGCGCGGGCGGTTCGTGACGGTCGTCGCCGGTCTCGATCGCGAGGTAGACGAAGCGCCGGTCCCAGGCCACGCGCGCCTTGGCGCTGAGATCCGGCGCACCGCCCCAGGCGCCGCCGGGGGCGCTGCGCACGTCGAGCGCGTCGCCGAGGGCGATGGCCTCGTCGCCCGCCCAGTCGTCGAGCTGGCCGTCGATGCGCAGGGCCTGCCGCGTGAACAGCGCCGGGCGGGTATCGGGGCGGTAGAGCGCGGTGAACTCGCTGGCGCCCTCATGCGCCGGACCGGGCTGACCCGCGGTCGCGCGCACCTGGTCGAGCGCCGCCTCGAGCGCCAAGCGTCCTGCCGGGGGCGGCGGCAGGCCGCCCACCGCGCACATGCCTTCGCGCGCCGCGTAGACCAGCTGGCCGGCGACGAAGGCCGTGGGCATGACGCTTTCGCGGTGCGCGACGTCGGTGCCGGGCAGCATGCCGCTGCCGGCCGGCCGGCCGGTCTCGAGGTCGAGCAGCAGGTAACGCAGGCGCAGGTCGTCTTCGGGGTGCTCGAGCACCGCCAGGTATTTGCCGGCCGCCTGGAAGCCGACGCAGCGGTGGTGCCAGGCGTCGCCCAGGTCGGCGCTCCACAGCTCCTTGTTGCCGGACAGGCTGCGGCAGATCACGGTGGGGTGGCCGCCGCCGCGCTGGTCGTTCATGCCGATGGCGCGGTCGCCGACGAAGCGGAACGAGTCGGCCAGGTACGGGCGCCAGCCCTTGTAGACCTCGCCGTCGAACACGGTCTTGCCGGCCGCCGGCTCAAGCGCGTGGTTGCGCCAGCTGTCGCCCTGGTGCGCGGCGACCACCAGCAGGCCGCCGTCGAGGTGCAGGCTGAGGTCCTCACCGCCGCCGGTGGGCACGCTCCAGGTGAGCTTGTGCTGAGCGAGGTCGACCGCGGCCAGGCTGCGGTCGGCGCACAGGTAGACGGTGGTGCGGTCGGCCGAGAGGATGCTGGCGAAGCGGCGCGGATTGCGTTCGGTCAGCGGCAGATCGAGGCGCCAGGTCTGCGCGCCGCTGCGCGCGTCGCGGCCCTCGATGGCGCCGTGGTCGCCGCGCATCAGCACGGCGATGACCTCGCCCGCGGCGCTCAGGCCCAGCCAGCGCGGCTCGGCCGGCAGGTCGACGCCGCCGGCAGAGGCGCCGTTCGCGGAATTCAGCAGCTCGACGTGGCGGCGCGTGCGGCTCCACACCGCGACCAGCCCGCCGCCCGCGGCGATCTGGCCATAGGGGCGGCGATCTTCGCGGTTTTCGCTCTCGACGAAGAAGCCGGGATCGTCGTAGGGCAGGGCGTGCGACCACAGCAGGCGGCCGGAGGCGAGGTCGAACGCGGC
>JACDGQ010000806.1 GCA_013821615.1 Planctomycetota bacterium | reverse complement strand
CCAGCAGGTCGTCGCCCGCGAAGGCCAGCGCTCGCGGCGCGTCGAGCGGGATCGTCGCCTGCACCGCGCCGCTGGCGCCGTCGAGCAGCTTGACCGCATGCTCGCCAGTCAGGGCGATGGCCAGGCGGCCGCCGTGCACGGCCAGCGCGGTGAGATTGCCGAGCGGCCCGCGCGGCGCCTGCGACACCGGCAGGTCGAGTACGCGGTAGTCGCGGCCCTGGGCGTCGCGCGCGGTCGCCGTCCACGGCGCGTAGCGGCCGGTGGCGAGCTCGACGCGGTAGACGGTGGCGGTGGCGCCATCGCTCGCCACCCACAGCACGGTGCCGTCGGTGGCGAGCGCGATGTGGTGCAGGTCGCCGCTGCCGCGGTTGCCCAGGCCCCAGCGGCGGTGCCCGTCGAGGTCGCAGCCGATCAGGTGCTGCCCGGCCTCGCCCATCGGACAGGCGAGCGCGACTCCGTCGCCGCCCGCCGCGACGGCCTGCGGGTTGGTGTGGTCGGCATAGAATGCGCCGCGCCCATCCGGAGTGTCCCAGGTCGGGTCGCCGGGGTTGGCGAAGGACATCGCATAACGCGTGTGGATGCCGGCGTGGTGCAGCGCGGTGTAGCGGTAGTCGCCCGGCGGCAGCGCGTGGCCGGCGTCGTCGAGGCCATCCCAGGCCACCTGGTTCGTCCCCGCCGGGTACGGCCGCGCCGCCAGCAGGTTGCGCACGCGGCGCCCGTGCGCGTCATCGATCGCGAGCGTGACGCGCGCTGGCGCAGGCAGGTCGAAGGGAATGGTGAGGGCAGCGTCCACCGCCTCCAGCTGTTCAGCGGCCGGCGCCGCCGCCACGGCCGGCGCGAGGTGCCCGCTGCGCTCCAGGGTCACCGGCCCCCAGGCGGTGGGATCGGTGAAGAAGAACTCGCGCTGGGTGCGGCCGGGCGCCAGGTTGTCGGCATAGCGGTGCACCGGCCAGTCGGCCTCGCCCCACAGCAGCTCGACGCCGCAGGCCAGGGTGTCGCCGGCGGCGTAGTGCTTGTGCTCGGTGATCAACGCCCACGGCAGGCGCAGTTCCTGGACGTAGCCCTTGCCGTCCGCATCGACGACGAAGGCCGCGGCGGCACCCTCGGCCAGCTCCCAGCCATGCACGCGGAACAACGCCTTGCCGCCGCCGCCGAAGGCCTCGTTCATACCCTTGCCATAGTCGATGCCGATGAAGGGCTCCTGGTGGGGCGCGTAATACCACGAGGTCACGTGCGCGATGCGGTCGGTGCGGATGCGCAGCTGGACGGCGTCGCCCGACCAGCCGCGATCGGTCTGGTAGCGCGGATCATGGCTGTTGCCGAGCGGTTGCTGGTCCTTCCAGCGGATGGCGACATAGAGGTTGTCCGCGTCGTACATCAGCGCGACCTGCGCCGCATAGGTGTCGGCGAGGCTCTCGAGGTCGTAGCACATCGGCACCGCGCCGGAGAGGTCCCAGTCGGCGAGCGTGCCGTCGATGACCACCGGCCCGGGTGCGGGCACGGCGCGCAGACCGTGATTGTCGGTCTGCTGCGCCATGATGCAGCAGGAGCAGACGAGGAGCAGACAGGTCAGGATGCTACGCATGGCGGCTCCGTAAAACGATCCGACGCGGCTTTATGAACTGGTATCTCATCGCTAGATTGTGAATCAATAGGCGTCTTCGAGGGGCTGGACCGGCATGCGCGCGGCCAGCAACGCACCCACTCGCTGCGGAGCGATACCAAGTCCCAGGGTTCCCCCCACCACCCTGCGCGGTAACCTCTGGGTCGCCCACATGAACACGCCCCTGTCCACCCCACCTCCGCACCCCCTCGCCCTGAGCATCATCGGCATGACCTGCGGTGGCTGTGCGGGTGCGGTGACCGCCGCATTGCGCGCGGTCCCTGGTGCCGGTGCGGTGCGCGTCGACCTGCCCACCGGCAAGGCGCTGGTCGAGGGCGCCCCAGCGTTGCGTCCGGCCCTTGTCGCCGCGGTGGAGCGCGCGGGTTTCCGCGTCGCCGCCGGATGACCACCGCCCTCGCCGCCACCGAGCACCTGCGCGTCGCGCTGGTCGAGGGCCTGCAC
>JACDGQ010000805.1 GCA_013821615.1 Planctomycetota bacterium | reverse complement strand
CCGCAGTGGCGTCGCCGACCTCCGCCACGCCGGCGAAGGCCGCGTCGTCGCTGCTGCGCGGCGCATCGTCGCCGAGATGGAAGTAGGCGGTGAGGGTGGCCGCGCGGTCGCTCGCCAGGCGCAGCCAGGGCGCGGCCAAGGTGGGCGGCAGGATGGTCGGCACGTAGCCGTGCGCGGGCACGGCGATGGCGCGCCAAGCGGACCAGTGGCCGTCGCCGGCGGCGTCGGCCTGCACGGTGATGACCACCGGCGCGTCGCCGTGATTGACCAGGTGCAGGACGCGGCGCGGGAAGCCGCCGACCAGGAACGGATCCGACCACGCGCCGGCCGCGACCGCATCGCGTTGCCACGGGCCGCCCCAGCCAGTGCGCGGGCCGAAGCCGCGCAGCGCGTCCCAGGTCCCGAACCACAGGTTCGACTGCGAGGCCCCGGCGAGCGGGTTCTGCATGATCGAGGCATCGTCGCTGGCCAGCACCAGACGGCCGTTCCAGGCGCAGAAGTCGGTCAGGTAGCGCAGGTGCGAGGACAGCGGCACGAG
The DNA here is from genome assembly GCA_013821615.1 of Planctomycetota bacterium. GTDB lineage: Bacteria > Planctomycetota > UBA11346 > UBA11346 > UBA11346 > BOG-1363. The sequence goes on along the minus strand of JACDGQ010000805.1, from coordinate 1,527 downwards.
GCCCGCGGTGGCGCCGGCGCGGAAGCCGCGCGGGAAGTCGTAGAGCAGGCCGTGCATCGCCATCAGCAGGTGGCCGTCGCCGACCTCGCGGATGCGCGGCCACTCGGTGTACCAGCCGTGGTGCGGGTCGAAGGCGTGGCTGGCCTTGGGCAGTCGGAACATCGACCACGCGCCGCCGTCGCGTAGGGCGAGCAGTACCGAACGCTTGTCCCAGCCGATCGCCCACAGCGGCGCGGCGTCGTCGGGGGCGCCGGCGATGCCGCCGGGGCCGGTGACGTCGGTGAACTGGCGGCGCGCGATGATGCGCCAGTCGTGGCCGTCCCACTCGGCGAGCACCCCGGCGTCCTCAGCGCTGGCTGCGGGCAGCGGCGCCAGGCTGTGCACCTGCGCGTCGCCAGACGGCACGTCGCCGTTGTTGGCGATCACCAGGTGGCCCTGGGCGGTGTAGGCGCCCTTGCCGTGCCAGCCCGGCACCGGCTTGGCGAACAGCCGCGTCACCGCCAGGGAGTGGACGTCGACCTCGTAGACCGCGCCTTCCATGTCGTAGTAGTAGACCTTGTTGGCGGGGTCGGTGAGGTGGCGCGCCACCGCGGTCATCCGCCCGACCAGCTGGTGCAGGTCGATGGTGCGCACCGTGCCGTCGGCGGCGATGGCGTAGGGGCCGATGAACAGCTGGTTGGACTCGCGATGGAGCAGCCGGCAGGCGTGCGTGCCGCCGACGCTCTCCGGCCGCTCGGTCGCCTGCAGCGCGGCGTCGATCGCGGTGAGCTTGTCCGCGCTGCCGTGGGTGGCGTGCGGTGGGTAGGTGACCAGCCACAGGCGGTCCGCCCACGGCACCAGCGCGCCGATGCCGCACTCGCCGCCGCCATTGAAGCGCGCCAGGTGCGGGTAGATGCCGCTGAACTCGCGGGGTTTGGCGTCAGCGCCGGCTGCGGCCTCGCCTGCGGAGGCCGTTGTCCCCACGGCAAGGCCGAGGGTCAGCAACACGGCGAGGGGGTGGGCGCGGTGTGCGGGCATTGCGCTCTCCAGGGGGGTAGGCCGGCGATTATACGCTGGCCCGGTGGACGCGGCCGGGACACTTCCGCCATGACTGCGGACGAATCCGCTACCAGAACGTCGCCGCTCGGCCGCGACCTGGCCGCACTGCTCGAGGGCGCCGGCCGGGTCCTCGGCCTGCGCGTGATCTTCCGCGACTTCCTCGACCTCGGCGGCCTGCCGCGGCCGCTCACCTGGCACCTCGACCCCGCATGCCTCGCAGTGAAGGCGCGGCCGGAGGGCCTGCGCGGCTGCGTCGCCTTCTGCGCGGGCACGGTGCTGCGCGAACTGGTCCATCTCCCCGATGGGCGCGTCCACGCCTGCCCGTTCGGCCACACCGAGATCGTGGTGCCGGTGCTGCTGCGCGGCCGCTACCTGGGACTCGTCACCGCCGGGCCGATGTGGTGCGGAGCCGGACCGCCGCCGCGGGCCGGGCTGGTCGCGCCGGCGGGGGCGGGCTGGGTCGCCGACCGGCACCGCCTCATCCAGGGC
>JACDGQ010000804.1 GCA_013821615.1 Planctomycetota bacterium | reverse complement strand
CGCCGAGATCCGGGCCGCCTGCCAGGCGCTCATCGCCGCCGCCGCCGAGGCGCTCGCCCGCCAGCTGCTCGACTGGCCGGAACACCGCACCCCCGCGACCATCGCCTCGCTCGCCCAGGCGGTATCCGGTCTCGCCGCCTTGCTCCAGCGCCCGGCCTCGGTGATCGAACCGCCGCCGCTGACCGCGCTGGTGGTCGATGACGACAACCTCTCGCGCCTGACCATGTGCCAGGCGCTCAAGAAGGTCGGCATCGCCACCCAGGCCGAGTCCGACCCGCACGCCGCCCTGGCGCGCGCGCAGACCACGACTTATGCGCTGGTGCTCAGCGACGTGGTCATGGAGGGACTCGACGGCCTCGCCCTGGTCGCGGCCCTGCGCGCCCTGCCCGCCTACCGCGCCACGCCGATCATCCTGGTCACCAGTCTGGCCACCCTGCCCGCCGGCGACCACCTCGCCGACGACGTCATGGTCAAGCCCTTCCTGCTCATGGAGCTCGGCCTGAAGGCGCTGACCCACGCGCTGGTCGGGCGCGCGCCGCGGGCGTAGGACCGGACCGCTCCACCGGTGCACGGCACCGGGTCGGCAACGGTTGACCACCCGCAGTCGGATCCGCCCATCCAGGTGTTCGGCCAGCGGAACTGCGAGGTCGGGTCGGCAATCCGCCTGCCGGCGTCACTCTCTCAACCGGCTGATGCGCATAACCGCAGCGACGCATCGCCACCAGTGCCAGCAGGTGTGCTTTCCCGGTCAAGCGCTGGCGACGTGGCGGCGTGGTGATCAGATACGCATGATTCCGGTCGTTTGCCACCTTCCGAAACGATTGCCAACCATCGGTTCATCGGAAAATGGTTTGTATTCAAATCATTCTGTACCACGATCATTACCATGGATACGCACCCGTCGGAGGCGCTGACCGCGGAGATCGAGCCGGGGGTGATCACCATCCTGCGCTCCCTGCGTCAGATCCTGCGGCGCGTCGAACTCGGATCGCACGATCTCGAGGTCGCCCATGGGGTCACCCAACCGCAGCTCATCTGCCTGCGGACCCTCGCCCAAGCGGGCCGTTCGACGCAGGTTGAACTGGCGCGCGCGGTCCACCTCAGCGCCAGCACGCTGGTCGGCATCCTCGACCGGCTCGAACACAAGGGCCTGGTCCTGCGCACCCGTGACCACCAGGACCGCCGCCGCATCTTCCTGAGCCTGACGCCTGCGGGGCGGGAAAAGGTCAGGGTCGCTCCGGAACCGCTGCACCAGCGCGTCCAGCGCGCGCTGATCGGCCTGGATCCCGCTGAGCTGGCGACGATGGCGTCATCCCTGGGGCGGCTCGTCGAGTTGCTGGAGGCACGCGATGTGGACGCCACGCCCATCCTCACCAGCGGTCCGATCCCCAAGCCGGCCGCGCTGGATGGCGGTCCAGGGTGACGCCGCGCCGCTGCCGGCGCTGCGCACCCCACGCGGACCACCGCCCATGATCGCCGCTTCCGCCACCGATCAGGTACGTCTGAGCATCGGCCATCACCGCCGCCCGTCCGCCGGTCCCGCTGCACTCCTGCTGCGCAGCGAGGTCCTCACCATGGACTGGACGGTGTCGCGGCTCACCGGGGGACGGGGCGCGACCAGGCATGCCGCGACCGTCCTCGCCATGGTCGAGACCGGCGACCCGCGGTTGACGGCCTGCCTCGCCGACGAACTCCAGCGCGGCATCATGCCGTTGGTTCCCGCCGCGATGGACCATCCTGGGCTGATCCGGGATGCCTTCACGCGCGTCGTCGGCGAGCGCGCGGACGACGCGTCCGTCGCCCTCGCGATCATCGCGTGGCCGCGCTGCCGCGTCACCGCGATCGGGGGCGGACGCATCGCCATCCAGCGGTTGCGGCGGGTCAACGTCATGGAGCCGCAGGCGGAAGCGCACATCCGCACGCGGTCCCTGGAGCTGCTGCGCGGCGACTGGCTGGTGATGCTGGCGCCCGCGACCGCCGACGCCCTGCACCTGGGCGCGATCGGCATCGCCACCGGGCGCCACGCCGTCGCGGCCGAGGTCTGCCGCGCGCTCGTCGACCGGGCGG
>JACDGQ010000803.1 GCA_013821615.1 Planctomycetota bacterium | reverse complement strand
CCCGGCTGCAGCGCTCCGTCTCCCCGGCCACTTTGCTGCCGGTGCTGCTCGACCTCGATCACGGCCGCGTGCCCGGCATGCTCGCCGACGCGGATTTCACCCGCGCCTGCACGCTGCGCAGCGCGGATGCGGCCGCCTTCCCCAGCGCGCCGAGCGGCTGGACGTGGGCGCTGCTGCGCTGGACGGTCGCCGACGAGGGCGCCGCGCTGGCCGCGCGCATCCGCGGCGATGACTACTGGCCGGTGTCCGAAGGGATCGACCTGCTGATGTCGCCGTGGAGCTCCGGCACCACGCTCGACGCCTGGTGGCTGCAGCGCGCCCGTGGCGACCAGGATGCCGCGCATGCGCTGCTGGTCGCCGCGCAGGCACGCGGCGTGGCGCTGCCGCTGACGCCGTGAAGGTTCCCGCGTCTCGCTGCTCGCTTAAGAGCGCGGCATGTCGACCGTGAAATTCCCGTCAACCCCCGGCGTGGCGTCCCGTCTCAGGGCTTGGGCAACGTGATCGCGATCACCCGCGCGCCGCTGCCATCCAGGGCGCAGGCGACGATGCGGTGGTGATTGGTATCGGCGACGTAGATGGTGCCGGCGGCGATCGACAGACCGCCGGGCTCGAACAGTCCGGCCGGCGCGGGCAGGCCAGGCAGCGCCAGGGTGGCAACCTCGCCGCTGAGCGGATCGACGGTGCGCAGGCGCTGGTTGTAGGTGTCGGCGACCACCAGCAGCGGGCCCCGCGGACCGCTGCCCAGAGCCACGCCGAGCGGATGCTGGAAGCGCGCATCGCCGCTGTGGCCGTCGACCAGGCCGAAGCCGAACAGGTCGCCAGAGCCGGCAAGCGTGCGCGTCCGCCCAGCGGCGGTGAGGTCGACGGCGCGCACGCTGCTGACCTCGCTGTCGGCGACGTAGAGCGCGCTGTCGCCAGCGGCCAGACCGCTGGGCTGGGCGAAGGCCGCGGTGCGCTGCGGACCGTCGGTGCAGATCTCGCGGCCGCTGCCGGCATGCACGCCGATGGTCTGCGCCGCCAGGTCGTAGCTCCAGATCTGGTGGTGTCCGGCCATGGCGATGAACAGCTGAGTGCCGACGCGCACCACGTCCCACGGGCTGTTCAGGCGCGCGTCCTTGGCCGGCCCCTGGTAATTCCGGTCGTTTCCCTGCTCGCCGTTGCCGGCCAGCGTGGTGACCGCGCGCGTGGCGAGATCGACCGCGCGCAGCGCATGGTTCTGGCGATCGCAGACGAACAGCGTCTGCCCGTCCTCGGACAGGGCCAGGCCCTCCGGCTCATTGAACGCGGCCGCCGAGCCGATGCCGTCGGCCAATTCGGGATGTCCGGAACCGAGCACCGCCTGCACCGCACCGTCCAGCCCCGCGACCAGCACGCGGTGGTGGGCGGTGTCGGCGATGAACAGGCGCTTGCCGGCGGCATCGGCCAGGACCTTGCCCGGGAAGGCCAGCACGCCATCCGCGGCAGCGTCGTGCTCGGGCGTGAAGCGCAGCGGCGCCTTGGCGAGCGAGCCGTCGGCCTGGCCGGCGGCGATGGCCTTGGCGATGGCCGCGTCCATCTCGGCGCGGTGGCCTTCGCCAGCCCAGGCATCGGCGATGTTGCCGTGGGTGTCGAGCAGCGCGAGCGTCGGCCAGCTGCGCACGCCCAGGCGGTTCCAGATCGCGAAGTCGCTGTCGACCGCGACCGGGTGGACGAGGTGGTTGCGCAGCACCGCCGCACGGATGTTGGCGAGGTCCTTCTCCTGGTCGAACTTGCCGGAGTGCACGCCGACCACCACCAGCGGCTGGTCGTGGTACTTCGCCTCCAGCGCCTTGAGGTCGGGCATGACGTGCATGCAGTTGATGCAGCAGTAGGTCCAGAAGTCGATCAGCACCACCTGCCCGGCGAGCATGTCCTTGGTCAGCGGCGTCTCGGTGTTGAGCCAGCCGCGCGCGCCCGCGAACAGCTCGCCCGCGCGCCGCGCGCCAGCGTCGGCGGTCTCGGCGCCGGTCAGGCCGGCCACGGCCAGGAGCAGGGCCAGGGCGGCACGGACGAGGGGACGATGGGACATGGGCGACCTCGCCCCGGGGAGGGTCC
>JACDGQ010000802.1 GCA_013821615.1 Planctomycetota bacterium | reverse complement strand
GGTGGCGGCTCGGGGGGCAGCTCGCTGACGCGGGCGCGCTCCTCCTCGTCGCGGTAGCGCAGGCCGACGTCGCCGTACTGCTCGACCTGGCGTGATTCCAGGAAGCGCTGGCGCGTGCCCTCCAGCACCGCCATCACCGTCGAGACGCGCACCAGCAGGGTCGGCGCGGCGGTGATCAGCGCGCCGAGCGTGCTGGTGCCCTGGGTGCGCACCGCGTCGACGATGCGGTCGATATGCACGCCCAGCGGCACGTCGTCGACCGTCACGGTGCGCGGGCCCAGGCCGTTGATGCGCGCCATCAGCAGCTCGCAGGTGCGCAGCAGCAGGTGGGAATCGACGGCGCCCAGCTCGAGCGTGGGCTCGTCCTCGGGGTCCTCGGGGATGGTCTCGCGCAACTGGCGGTCGAGGCGCTCGCGGCGCGCGTCCTCGCGCGCGGCCAGTTCCTGGGTCGCCTCCTTGAAGCGGCGGTAGGCGAGCAGCGAGTTGATCAGGTCGGCGCGCGGGTCGAAGGCGTCGCCCTCGTCGTCGCCGGCGGCGTCCGGCTCCTCGGGCGGCGGGGCGATCAGGCGCGCCTTGATCTCGAGCAGGGTCGCGGCCATGGCGATGAAGTCGCCGGCGACCTCCAGATCGAGATCCGCCCACTGGCCGATGGTGGCGACGAACTGGTCGATGATCAGGACCAGCGGGATGTCGACGATGTCCAGCTCGGTGCGTCGCACCAGGTAGAGCAGCAGGTCGAGGGGCCCGCTGAAACCCTCGGTGGTGACGCGCACGCCCAGGTCGACGGTGCCCGCGGAGCCCCCGGCCGCAGGGTCGGCGGTGGGCGTGATCACGGAGGCATCGAGGCCGTCATCCATGGGCTCCTGGGACCCTAGCGGCGCATGGCGATTGTCACGTGGGGAGAGGGGGCGGGAGAGGGTCCGGAAGTCCGGAAGTCCGGAAGTCCGGAAGTCGCTTGAAAACCGGGACTTGGCTCTGCGTCGCCGGCCTGGGGTGCGGGCTCGCGAGACATCCGGACTTCCGGACTTCCGGACGTCCAAACCTCCGGACTTTCCCCGCTGGAACGCCCTCGCTCTTGCCCCCGCGCGGCTGCGCCGACAGTCAACGCCCCATCCGCACCGGGCGTCTTCCTTGGGCGCCCGTGCGTTCCCGTCCCTCCCCAGGTCGTCCATGTCCCTGCAGCCGTTCCGTGTTCGTGTCGTAGGTGCCGCCCTGGCAGGCGTGTGCATGGCATTCTGCGGCTGCGGCAAGGGCCCCGACCAGGCTGCCGCGGTCGCCGCTCCGGTGCCGGTCGAGCTGCGCGGAGTACACCGCGCCGAGGTCCAGCGCAGCGTGGCGGTGACCGGCACCCTGACCGGCCAGGAGGAGGCGGTGATCTCCGCCCGCGTCGCCGGCCCGGTGGCGCAGGTACTGCGCGACCTCGGCGACCGCGTCGGGCCCGGGGACGAGTTGGCACGCCTCGACCCCAGCGATTACCGCCTGGCCGAGGCACACGCCGCCGCGGCGCTGCAGGAGGCCCTGGCCAAGCTCGGCCTGGTGCGCCTGCCCGAGGGCGACCTCGACGTCGAGGCGCTGCCGGGCGTGGCGCGCGCGCGCCTGCTGGTCGAGAACGCCGGCCACCGCTTCCAGCGCTTCCAGCCCACGGCCAATGGCGGCAATGACCTGATCAGCGCCCAGGACCTGGAGGACCTCGGCAACCGCGTCGAGATCGCCAAGCGCGACCTGCAGGCCGAGCGCATCGCGAGCCAGGCGCTGCTCGCCCAGGCGCGCACCGCCAAGGCCGAGCTCGACCTCGCCGCCAAGCGCCTCGCCGACACCAGCGTGCGCGTGCCCGACCTGGGGGTGGCCGCGAGCGTCGAAGCGGCGCAGCCCGACCTGCCGCCCTACAGCGTGGCCGCGCGCCTGGTCGCGCCCGGCGAGTGGGTGAAGGAGGGCACCAACCTCTACCGCGTGGTCGCCGACCGCGCCCTCAAGCTCAAGGCCGACGTGCCCGAGCGCTTCGCCGGCGAGCTGGCGCGCGGGCAGCTGGTCGCCATCGAGCTGGCCGGCGTCGCCGCGCCGGTGATCGGCAGGGT
>JACDGQ010000801.1 GCA_013821615.1 Planctomycetota bacterium | reverse complement strand
CTCCGCGCCGCCTGGCGCTGGTCTTCGGCAACGAGGCCGACGGCCTGAGCGACGCCGAGCTGATCCATTGCCAGGCGTGGATCCACCTCGACACCTGCGGGCCGAACACCAGCTACAACCTCAGCCACGCGGTCGCCATCACCCTCTACCACCTCGCCACCGCCCAGCCCGCGGCGGATCCGGACCCGGCGCTGGTGGCGGAGCGCGGCCAGGTCGAACACCTCTACCGCTACTGGCTCGACGCGCTCGAGCGCTTCCAGTATTTCCGCCGCACCGAGCGCGGCCGCTTCGCGCCACAGCTGCGCCGCCTGGTCAACCGCATGGACCTCTCTGACCACGACGTGCAGATGCTGTGGGGCATGCTCGCGCAGTTCCACTACTTCACCTTCGGCGACCGCGGCGTCGACAGCCCTGCGCAGGATGCTGCGCGTGCGACGGATGAGGCCGGAGACGCGGGGCGCGAGAGCCTGGAACCGAAAGCCTAACGGCGAGTGGCGAGTGGCGAACAGCGAGGGACAGGCTCGCTCGCTTCTCGCTTCTCGCTTCTCGCTTCTCGCTTCTCGCTTCTCGCTTCTCGCTTCTCGCTTCTCGCTTCTCGCTTCTCGCCACGGCCCTGCGTATCGCAACGTTGACACGTTTGTGCCGGATCCTGCCTCGGGCCTCGGGCCTGCGGTCGGCACGCTGCACGAGGAGGCATTGAATCCCCGTCCGCGCGGCTATCATCACCCGCCTCATCTTACCGCCGCTCACCAACGCAAGGCAACTGCATGCCCCTCCGCTCCTGGTTCCTGGTCCTCCTGTTCGTGCCGGCCGCACTGTCCGCTGCGGAAAATCCCGCCAAACCGGCCTACCAGTACCACTACCAGACCGGCAAGGTCACGGTGGGCAGCAACCTGGCGACCATCGACCTGCCCGAGGGCTACCGCTATCTGCAGACCGCGGAAGCGCGCCACGTGGTCGAGAAGGAGTGGAACAATCCGCCCGACGAGTCCACGCTTGGCGTGGTCCTGCCGCCCGGGCGCGACATCGATGGCGATTTCGCGGCCATCATCTCCTTCGAGGAGACCGGCTACGTCAAGGACGACGATGCCAAATCCCAGGACTACGCCGGCCTGCTCAAGCAGATGCAGGAGGGCATGCACGAGTCCAACCCCGCGCGCAAGAAGCAGGGCTACCCGACCATGGAGCTGAACGGCTGGGCGGAGCCGCCCACCTACGACAGCGCGACCAAGAAGTTCTTCTGGGCCAAGTCGCTGCAGGTCGAAGGCAGCGCGGTGCCGGTTTTGAACTACGACATCCGCGTGCTCGGCCGGCGCGGCGTGCTCGAGATCGGCGCGATCGGCGCCCTGCCGCAACTCGCCGACATTGCCGCGTGCGGCAAGGAGATCATGGGCAGGACCGAGTTCACCACCGGCAACCGCTATGCCGACTTCAGCGAGGGCAGCGGCGACAAGATCGCCGCCTACGGTCTCGCCGGCCTGGTCGCCGGCGGCGTACTCGCCAAGGCCGGCTTCCTGAAGCTGCTGTGGCTCGGCGCGCTCAAACTCATCAAACCGCTGATCTTCGTGGCCGTGGTCATCGGCGGCGTGATCGCGAAGATGTTCGGACGCGGCAAGAAGGCCTGAGCGCCTGCGGAGCACCGGGCTGGCCGCGCTGACCAGGAACCCTGGGTGAACGGTGCGGGGTGCGGATTGAGAAGTGCGGGGTGCGGAGTGCGGAGTGCGGAGTGACCGTAGCGCGATGCGCGCGCGGCAACGACACCTGCACCCTGTCCACAGACCGCATACACACGGTTACTCCGCACTCCGCACCCCGCACTCCGCACTTCTCCCTCCCCCTCCCCCGCTTCCAACCATCGTCACCCGGTCACTCCGCACTCCGCACCCCGCACTCCGCACCTTCCCCTCCGCCCGTGCCCTCCCATGCTGGACGGGTGCCATGACCTGGTCCTCCGCCGCCATCTTCTACGACCAGCTGCGCTCGCTGGTGGCGATGGGCATGCCCCTGCCGCAGGCGCTGGGTCTGGCGGGCAACACCAGCCATGGCCGGCACCGCGCGCTCGCACCCGCGTGGGC
>JACDGQ010000800.1 GCA_013821615.1 Planctomycetota bacterium | reverse complement strand
GCATATCCGGATTCCAGCAGCACCGCCGGCTGGCCGGCGGCCGCGGCGACCAGGCGCACCGCACCGCGCTCCACGCTCACCGTGCTGCCGTGCTCCTGGATCTGCACGGCGAAGCGCGTCCCGACCACCTCGACGCGGCCGAAGGGCGTGACGATGGTGACGCCGCCGTCCGCAGGCTGGTGCGCGACCTCGGCCTGGAGGGCGCCGCGTTCCAGGCGCACGCGCTTGGCGCCGGACGCCACTTCCACGGATAATGAGGAATCGGGCCCAAGCTCCAGCCGCGTCCCCTCGTGCGTCCAGGACAGCGTGGCCGGACCAGTGGTGGTGGTGATGCGGTCGCCTGCGTGCAACCACGGTCCGCCGGAGCTGTCGGCGGCGTGATGCGCGATCTGCGCCAGCCCATCGACGCGCAGGTCGAAGGGCGGCGGCGCGGTGCGGATCAGCATGCCGATGCCGACGGTGGCTATGAAGACCGCCGCAGCGGCCGGCCAGCGCCACGGCGCGCGCGGGCGTACCGGTGCTGCCTCGGGTTCTGGCGGATGCGCTGGTGGTGGCACGGCGGCGCGCGCGTCGTGCTCCAGCGCCAGGCGCGGCAATGTCGCGGCCTGGCGTGCGGCGGCGATCAGCAGGCGCCGTGCTTCACCGTCCATGCGCAGGCGCGCGTGCAGGCGCGCGGCCTCGTCCGGAGCCAGGGCATCGTCGAGGTGCGCCGCGATCAGCCGCTCCAGGTCGTCCTCAGGCATCACTCCTCCGCAGGCGCGCGCGCACGCACGCCTCCAAGCCGCGGTGCAGGCGGGTCAAGGTCACGTAGACGGTGTTGAGCGGCCGGCCCAGGCGGGTGGCGATCTCCTGGCCGCTGATGCCCTGGGTGTACTTCAGCGCGATCAGCTCCTGCGCGTGCGGCGGCAGCGCCGCGCAGCACTGTCGCAATGCCTCCAGATACGGTGCGCCCGCGTGGTCGTGGCCGCCGTCCTCCCAGGTGCCATCCAGCAGGTCGAGCAGCTCGCTGTCCATGACTGGGCGCTCACGCGCGCGTTTTTCCAGGGCCTTGAGCGCCAGGAAGCGCGCCGCGCGCCGCGTCCAACCCGCCAGCGCGGCGAGGTCGGGGATGTCGGCGTGCTTGCGCATGACCAGCATGACCAGGTCCTGGAACACGTCCTCGGCGGTGCTGCGGTCGCCGACGATGGCGCGCACATAGCCGACCAGGCGCGGCTCGTCGCTGAGCACGCCGCGCACCGCGGTCTCCTGATCCAGTGCGTCCATGGCCCCGACCATGCCGGTCGGGGCTGTGCGCGCCACGTCGGGGAATGCGCCGGTGCGCATGGTGCAAACGCCCTCCTCAGGCAAGTCCGCCCGGGGCGCACGATCTGTACAACCAATGCGAGGTCACCGCTGGGCGTGTGGAACCGTCGCCGGAGCCGGTGTACAGATGTGCGAGCCTGGACGGACATGCCCTGCGGCCACCACCGGCGGAGATCCCATGCCTGCGTCCCTGTCCAACCCGCTCCTGGCGATCTTCGTCACCCTGTCCCTGGCGGCGCTGCTGCCGGCCGCCGAGGAGCGCAGCGGCCCCGCGCTCTTCGCCTTTGACCAGCCCCTGACCTTCGCCTACGGCTCGTGGGAGGGTCGCGCCCGGGTCGCGGAAGGCGCGCTCCTGCTCGACGCCGCGGGCGTGTCGCCCAGGGGCGGCGCCGGCACCAACGTCCGCCTCGACCTGTCCGGCCACGGCGAGGACAGTCCGGCGTTGGGCATCGTGTGCGGCGGCCACGGTACGGCGAAGGTGCTCAAGCTGCTGGTGATCGACACCACCCAGCGCAGCGCGACCTGGATCTTTGCGCTGCCGGCAGCAGCGGGGGCGGCGGTGCTGGTGCCGGTCGACGACGCCACGTTCGCGCGGCCGAGCGAGATCGGGAAGACCGGCGCCCCGGACCTCGCGCAGCTCATGCAGTGGCAGGTGATCGGCGATTGGAGTGGTGACGGCGCGCTCGACCTGCGGGTGACCGCGGTGCAGCGGCTGGCGGCGGATGACGCGCAGCGGGCCAAGCGCGCGGCGCTGGCCGGGCGCGAGGTGGAGGCG
>JACDGQ010000799.1 GCA_013821615.1 Planctomycetota bacterium | reverse complement strand
GGCTGCGCACGCCCACGTCCAGTTCCGTGGCGAGCGCCGCGAGGGTCAGCGGCTTGGTCACCAGCAGCCGCCACATCCGCCCCGCGAACGAGGTCCTGGCTTCGAGCGGCGATTGCCGGGCCAGGCCCGGCGCCACGGCCTCGGCCCATTCCGCCGCCGAGCGGCCGATGGCGCGACCCACCGCATGCAGGGCCGGCGGATCCGGCGGATAGTCGCCGGCCAGCAGCTGATGGACGATGGCGAAGGGCAGGGCCTCGCGCCGCGCGAAGTCGACGGGCGTGATGTGGCGCTCGCGCAGCGAGCGTTCGAGCAGTTCGCGCGGCAGGATCATGGGGCGGGCTGCGCCCGGGTCCGGAAGTCCGGAAGTCCGGAAGTCCGGAAGTCGAGAAAGCGCCGGCAGATGCAGGCTCCGATGAGGAGGGATGCGACGCTTGGGCGGCATGCGGCTGGGCGCGCGGCTCGACAGGCGGGCTTCGCCCGCGTCCGGAAGTCCGGACGTCCGGAAGTCCGGAAGTCGAGAAGCCGAAGCCAGCGGCATGCTCCCATGCGCCGGGATCCGCGCCGTGCGCGGAATGCATCTGTGCGTGCAGCTCGCGGAGTCCGGCTCGCGCCTCCCGGCACCCGCACGGGCCCGCGGCCGCCAGCAGGCCACGGCGATCGGCCGTCGACTCCCGGACTCCCGGACTTCCGGACCTCCGGACCCTCTTCCCCGCCAGGTTGCCGCATCCTGGAAAGGGATATCGTGATTCCGAAGACAGGGAAACATGGACGATCTGCTCGATCTGCGCAGTGATCTGGTGGCGCTCGCCGTCGCCGATCCGGAGGCCCTCGCCGACATCCTCGTCGGCCTGGTCGGAGACCACCCGCAACTACGCCCGATGCTCGCCCACCTGGTCGATCGCCAGTGCCCGAGCCGGCTGCATTTGAACACCCACCCGCCCCTGCCCCCGCCGTCGCCCGCGCTGTTGGCGGCGGTGCGCGCGCAGCTGCTGACCATCAAGGCGCGCACCACCATCCGCTACCGCACGCCCTGCGTCTGCGGCGGGGTCGTCGCCGAACTCGGCGTGCGCAAAGGGGACGAAGCGGCAGTGCTCGGCGGCGTCCTGGTCGGCATCGCGCCCCTGGCCGCGATGATCGCGGCGATGGGTAACGGCGACGTCCCTGCAGCTCTCGCGCTGCTCGCCCATGCCGTGGCCGAGCAGCTCGGTGGCCCCGTCACGCGCCGTTCCCTGGCCATCAACCACAACCCCAAACCCGCCCAGGAGACGCCACCACGCCAGGCTGCGCTGCGCGATCCTGACGATGCCCACCACACCTGCCTGCTGCTGGTGGCCAGCTACTGGCCCCCCGCGAGCGACCTGCCGCGCCGCCGCCACGAACGCAATGATGCTTTCCTCGCTCGCACGCTCTCCGAGCTGCGCCGCTGCGCCGGCCCCGCCGACCCTGCCGCTCTTGCCGCCTTGGATCATGTCCGCCGGGCGTTTCCCCAGTTCATGGAATAAGAGGCGGTTTCAAAACCATCCCCGTAGCGAGCCTGGCTATCATCGAGCGAGGCAAGGAAGACGATCCGTTTTGCGCGGAGGCATGGCCGTAGGCCATGTTGAGCAGCGCGAAGCCTCTCTGGAGAGGGACAAAATGGATCGTCTGACGCAGCCGCAGCCGACGAGAGCCGGGCGCAGTCGGGGATGGTTTTGAAACTGCCTCTAGGAGCCCGGGTCCGCCCCGGAACCCCCGCCCGCCCTTGCCCCCGGCACTCCCAGCGTAGACTCCCGCCCCATGCCGCTCCTCCCGCGGCGGGTTTCCCAGGGTCTGTCCACGGGTTTCGCCGCCATCCTCGCAGTGCTGCTCTCGGCCATTGGCGGCTTCCGCCAGGGGTTCGACCGCACCGTGCGCGATGACGGGGACGAGGACCGACCGGCAGTGGTCTGCCGCTGGGCGGAGGCGCCGAACCGGTATGCGGCCGCCCCGTCCGACGCCCGGAGCGTGGCGCAGGCATCCGCACTGCCCTGCGCGCCAGCCAGTCATGGTCGGCCACTGGCCGAGGCTGCGCCTGCAGCCGTGACGGTCCCGACGCCGGGAC
>JACDGQ010000798.1 GCA_013821615.1 Planctomycetota bacterium | reverse complement strand
CCTCGAGGCCGACCGCCGCGCCGCGCGCGGCCAGCGCATGCCGCGCATCGACGGCTTCGCCGACGGCGGGCGCATCGGCCGGAAGATCAACGAAACCGACACCACGTGGGATATCGGCGTGCAGCTCACCATCCCGCTGCTCGACCGCGACCGCTACCAGGTGGAGATCGCCGACCGCCGCCTCGCCCAGCAGCGCCTGCGTTTCGACGATCTCGGCCAGAGCATCGACGCCGAGGTGCGAGATGCGCTCATCCAGCTCCAGACCGGCCGCGCCGTGCTGGGTTCGACCCTCGACGAGCGCAAACTCGCCGAGCGCGAGGTCACGGAGGCGCGCGACCGCTTCACCGCTGGCGCCGGCGGCAATCTCGACCTGATCGACGCCCAACGCGGCCTGACGCGCGCCCAGGAGCAGATGGTCGCCGCCCGGCAGATGGTCGCGCTGGCGCAGGTCCGCCTGGCGCGGGCGGTGGGGGCGGCGGTCAGCCTGCACTGATCGTCCCAACGATTGCCCAATCCCGATCAATGGATATGGATATCCATTGATCCTCATGAGGGGCAGGGCCAGCGCATGATTTCCCAGACCGCCGAGTACGCGCTGCGCGCTGTCACCTATCTGGCCGATCACACCGCGGCGCAGACGGCGAATGCCATCGCCAAGGGTACCAAGGTGCCGGTCGGCTACCTGGCCAAGATCCTCCAGGGCCTGGTGCGGTCCGGGTTGGTCACCTCGCAGCGTGGCCTCTACGGTGGCTTCATCCTGGCGCGCCCGCCCAAGGAGCTGTCGGTCCATGACGTCGTGCAGGCGGTCGCTCCGCTGATGCGCATCGAGCGGTGTCCGCTGGGCATCGCGGGCCACGGCACCAACCTCTGTCCGCTGCACCGCAACCTGGACAACGCCATGGCCACGGTCGAACAGGCCTTCCGCCGGCTGACCATCCACGCCTTGCTCAACCAGGCCCATGGCAGCCATCCGCTGTGCGGCTTCCCGCACCCCGTGACGAAGGCCTGACCGCGCCCGCCAACCCCCGCCGCCCCGGCCCGTCCCTGCGTCGTGCAGGGAGGGTGGCGGTTTCTCCCCAACGCCGTGAGGCCCAAGGGGGTTGTGCGCCGCCCCCGCGGGACAACCATGGCAGCGATATGGCAGTCATCTACGAGCGCGCGACGCAGGTCGTGCGACGCATCTATGAGCGGCGCATCGCCACCCCACCGGTGCTCGATCCCCAGGAGTACTTCACGGGCGCCCCGCGCTTTGTCGCGGCGTGGCCCGAACTGCGTGCTGAGGCCCTGGCCATCGCCGCCGACCTCGCCCGGGTGCCGCGCTTCCACGAGCTCATGCCCCAGCAGGCTGACGTCTCGGCCAACGACGCGCGCGATTGGCGCATGCTGGTGCTCAAGGCCTATGGCGTGCCGGTGCGCGGCAACCAGGCGCGCTGTCCGCGCCTCGCACGGCTGGTCGAGAGCGATCCCGACGTGCTCTCGGCGACACTCTCGTTCCCGGCCCCGCACAAGCACATCCCCCCGCACCGCGGGCCGTTCCGCGGCATCATCCGCTTCCATCTCGGCCTGTCGGTGCCGCTGGCCGCGGACGGCCGCCCGGCCGCGGTGCTGACCGTGGACGGCTGCGAGCACCGCATCGGCGACGGCGAGAGCCTGCTGTGGGACGACACCTTCACCCATGAGGTGCACAACCGCTGCGACGCGGTGCGCATCGCCCTGCTGCTCGACATCCGCCGGCGCGGCATGCCCCTGGATCTCGCCCTGCTGTCGCGGGCGATGATCCGCGGCATCGGTCTGGCGGTGCGCTGGAAGGGGCCGTTCGGGGACTGAGGCGCGGGCGGTGGCCGGCGGCGCTGCAGCCCAAGCTCCGGAAGCTGCTCGTGGCGCGAGCCGAGGTCAGCGTGGCCGCCGTCACGCCGAGCGTGCTGAGGTTTGGTGCTCCCCATGCGCCGGTCTGCACCATCATCGCGCCATGCCCAAACCCGCCCGCCTCCCGCTCCTGCTCTCCATCTTCGGCCTCGCCGTGGCCGTCGCCGTGCCGCTGGCCGCCGCCGAGCCGGTGGAGCGCGCTGGCGCCGTGCACGGA
>JACDGQ010000797.1 GCA_013821615.1 Planctomycetota bacterium | reverse complement strand
GGTCCAGACCGTGTTCTGCGGTCGGCCCTGGCCGCAGCCGCTGAGCAGCATGGCCAGCGCCGCGAGCGCGACGACGGTGAGGGAGGGGCTGCGGGCACCGGGCGCCGGGCTGGTCATGGCGGGCATATCGGCGCAGTCTTTTCTTGTCTTGGCCTCCATCCAGCCATAAGTGCCCTGCCCCCGCTGCGGGGGCCTTCCCGGAGCCCCCGATGTCCAGCCAGTCCTCCGTCTCCAGCGTCGCCCTCAACCCGCTCGCCGAAGCCGCCAACGCGGCCATCCGCACCGACTGCCCGGCGGTCCTCGAGATGCTCTCCGAGCGCGGCAAGCGCTTCTTCTTCCCGGCCAAGGGCATCCTCGCCCAGGGCGCCGAGGCCAAGCAGAAGGCCAAGACCGCCAACGCCACCATCGGCATCGCCACCGAGAGCGGCCAGCCCATGCACCTGCAGTGCGTGCACCAGTACTACCAGGGCCTGACCCCGAACGAGATCTACGAATACGCGCCCAGCTACGGCAAGCCCGAGCTGCGCCAGGCCTGGGCCAAGAAGCAGCGCGAAGAGACGCCCAGCCTGGGCCAGAGCCTGACCTCGCTGCCGGTGGTGACCAACGCCCTGACCCACGGCCTGGCCGTGGTCGGCGACCTCTTCCTGGACGCGGGCGAGGAGGCGCTGTCCAGCGACCTGATGTGGGAGAACTACAACCTCTCGTGGGAGACGCGCCTGGGCGCGCGCATCAGCACCTACCCGTTCTTCGACACCCGCCTGACCGGCTTCAACCTGCAGGCCTTCACCCAGGCGCTGTTCTCGCGCCGGGGCCGCAAGCTGGTGGTCGCGCTCAACTTTCCCAACAATCCTTCAGGCTACACCCCGACGCGCGCCGAGGCCGGCGCGATCGTCAACGCGCTGACCGCCGCCGCCGAGGCCGGCAGCAAGCTGGTGGTGGTGTGCGACGACGCCTATTACGGCATGTTCTTCGACGAGCAGTGCGAGACCGAGTCGCTGTTCGGCCGCCTCGCCCAGGCCCACCCCAACCTGCTCGCCATCAAGATCGACGGCGCGACCAAGGAGGAGTTCGTGTGGGGCCTGCGCGTGGGCTTCGTCACCTATGGCGTGAAGGGCGGCACCAAGGCAGTCTACGACGCGCTCGAGCAGAAGACCGCCGGTATGATCCGCGCCGTCATCTCGAACGTCTCGATGCCCGGCCAGTCGATCGTTTACAAGGCGCTCCAGTCGCCGTCGTTCCGCGCGCAGCAGGCCGAGAAGGTCGCGCTGCTGCGCCGCCGCTCCGCCGCCACCGCGGTCGAGTGCCGCAAGAGCGAGTACGCCGACTGCTGGGACGTCTACCCGTTCAACAGCGGCTATTTCATGTGCCTGCGCGTGAAGGGCGTGACCGCCGAGGCGGTGCGCCAGGAGCTGCTCGAGACCCATGGCGTGGGCGTCATCGCCCTCGGCCAGACCGAGGTGCGCGTCGCCTTCAGCTGCTTGACCGAGGCGCAGATCCCCGGCGTCTTCCTGGCCATCGCCACCGCGGTGCGCGCCTTGGTGGCGAAGAAGTAGCCGCCGCGGGTGCCTCCCCCCTGGGACCGCGGCCCACTGGGCCGCATCGCCCCTGGTTGCGGACACCATCACGCTGTCGGCAACACAGGTGTGGTTTGTACGAAGCTGTCTCGTGTCTCGTGTCTCGTGTCTCGTGTCTCGTGTCTCGTGTCTCGTGTCTCGTAGCTCGTAGCTCGGCACTTCCCCGCCTCAATCAAACGAAACGACCTCCGGTCCCAGCGCTGTGCGCACGTGGACCGGAGGTCGGAATTTCCACCAGGGTATGGGGTGACTGACGGCCTGCTCACCGCGTAGTCCGGAAACCGCCTGGCCCGGAAACGAACACGGCGCCGGATGCGATCCGGCGCCGTGTCGATTGGGTCACGCTGGCAGAGCCCGCGTTGATCAGTGATCGCGGCTGCCGCGGTCGCGGCCACCGCCGCCGCCGCCGTAGCCACCACCACCACCACCGCCGCCACCGTAGCCGCCGCCACCGCCGCCATCACGACGCTGGCCACCACCGCCGCCGCCGCCGTAGCCACCACCACCACCACC
>JACDGQ010000796.1 GCA_013821615.1 Planctomycetota bacterium | reverse complement strand
GGAGGGTTTCGGCTCGTATGGCTTCCCGGAGAGCCACGCCGCCTCCTTCGCGCTGCTCGCCTACGCCAGCGCCTGGATGAAGTGCCACCACCCGGACGTGTTCTGCGCGGCGCTGCTGAACAGCCAGCCGATGGGCTTCTACGCGCCGGCGCAGCTGGTGCGCGACGCGCAGCAGCATGGGGTGGACGTCCGGCCGGTGTGCGTCAACGCCTCGCGCTGGGACAGCACGCTCGAGCCGCGGCGCGAGCAGGGCAGGGGGGCCGCGGTGCGGCTGGGGCTTCGGACAGTGAGGGGGCTTGCCAACCACGACGCGGCGCAACTGGTCGCGCACCGGGGCGACACTCCCTATGGCAGCGTGGAGGAGACCTGGCGGCGGGCGGATATCCCGCCGGCGGCGCTGGAGCGGCTGGCGGAGGCGGACGCCTTTCGCAGCATCGGCCTCGACCGGCGCCAGGCGCTCTGGCAGGTGCGGGGGCTCGCTGACAGCGTGCTGCCGTTGTTCGCCGCCGCGGACGTTGGCCGGCGCCCACGGCCGGAGCTGGTCGAGGTGCCGGCTCTACTCGTGCCGATGCGGGACGGCGGCGAGGTGGTCGAGGACTATCGCAGCGTTGGGCTGAGCCTGCGGTCGCATCCGGTCGCTTTCCTGCGGGCGACGTTGCGGGAACAAGGGATGGTGACGTGCGCTGGCCTTGCCCACGTCCGCGACGGCCGGCGGGTGGTGGTGCCGGGGATCGTGCTGGTGCGGCAGAAGCCGGGCTCGGCCAAAGGCGTGATGTTCATCACCATCGAGGACGAGACGGGGGTGGCGAACCTGATCCTCTGGCCGGATCGCTACGCCAAGCAGCGACGGCTCGTGCTGTCCGCCGGGATGATCGCCTGCCACGGGCGGGTGCAGCGCGAGGGCGCGGTGATCCACGTCATCACCGACCGGCTGGAGGACCTGTCGGACCTGCTGCGCAGCGTGGGCGAACGGGATGGGTCCGGGTTGGACAGCCGTGCGGCCTGCGGCGTCAATGTCCCAAACGCTCGCCCCTCCAGTATCAAGGTGCCAACCCGGGATTTCAGGTAGGGGTACGACTTGTATGTGCGGATGATCGGCGCAAAGCGCTGCTTCGTAGCTGTGGCGCGACCGGCCGAGATTGGCCGGAGGACGAACCCGCTATCGCGGCTACGGGGTTCGTATAAGTGCGGAACGACTTTCTCTCAGATCTGAGCTGTGATTCTGTTGCCTTGAGCGTTGGCGAGAGGTCGGCTTCATGGTTCAGGAAGATCTTGGTGGGTTCGGTGATGCGCGTCTTCGGCGCGTTGGCGCGCGTTTGCTGGAGGCGATGGGTGAGCAACCGACGACCTGCCTGCATGCGCTGGCGAAGGACCGCAACGAGGCGCTTTCCTTTGGCCGTTTCCTCGACCACAGCTGTGTCAGCCGAGACGAGATGCTGACCACGACCGGGCGGTTCACCGGCCAGCGTGCGGCCGGGCGGCACGTGCTGGCGATCCAGGACACGACGGAGTTCAACTTCCCCCGCCATGCTGCCAGCAAGCGCGGCTTTGGGCGATCCGGCAACGACCGTGACCTCGGGTTGTTCTTGCATCCAACCATCGCGGTGGATGCCGTCCATGGCGGCATGATCGGCTTGGTCGGTGCGCAGGTTCTCAACCGCACGGACGCCAAGGCGGACGGCCCGAAGCAGCGGACGATCGAGGAGAAGGAGTCGTATCGCTGGCTGCTTGCCGCCGACGAAGCCTCCGAGATGCTGGCAGGAGCGGCAAGCGTCACCATGGTCGCCGATCGCGAGAGCGACATCTACGAGCAGTTCGCCCGGCGCCCGAAGGGTGTGCAGTTGCTGACACGTGCAGCCCACGACCGCTGCCTGGCCGAGACCGGGCGGTTGTTCGCAACCGTCGCTGCCTGGCCTGAGCGGCATCGCGAGACGATCATGGTGCCCGCGCAGCCCGGACGCGAGGCGCGCATGGCCTGCCTGGCGCTGCGGTTCGGCGCAGTGTCGCTGCGCCGTCCGACAACGGCGGGCAAGGACCTGGCGACAAGTGTTGACCTGTTCGTGGTCGATGTGGCCGAGGTCGATGCGCCA
>JACDGQ010000795.1 GCA_013821615.1 Planctomycetota bacterium | reverse complement strand
GACGCCACCTCCGCGCCGGTCGCTGGTGGTACCGCTGCTCATCCTGGTGGTGGGCCTCGGGGCGCTGGTCGGACTCGGACTGTTCGCGGCCAACCTCAACGACAGCCTTGGCAGGACCAATGCCGAGCTGCAGGCCGCGCACCGTGATACCGAGCAGGCGCGCAAGGAGCACGAGACCGCCGAGAACGCGCGTCTCGCCGCCGTGGCCAAGGCCGCCGATCTCCAGCGCCAGCTCGATGCCCAGGCGGCTGAGACCGCGCGCCTGGAGCGCGAGTTCAAGGAGCGCACCGCCAAGCTCGAGCAGAACCTGAAGGATCTGGAGGCCAAGACCGCCGCCGCCATCGCCGCCGCCGCTGCGGCCGTCAAGTCCGTCGATCCCGCCGCGCTCCTTCCGGTCGCACCGGGCGGGCCCGCGGACAAGCCAGCGGCGGAACCCAAGGCCCCCTGAGCGCTAGCGCTTGCCGAAGATCCGCGTCAGCACCTGGTCACCCAGGTCGCCCAGCGTGGCGCGGAAGGCACGACCGTGGCTGACCTCGACCAGGCGCGCGACGAAGCGCTCCAAATAGGGATCGCTGGCGACCATGAACACCGACAGGTCGATCTTCAGGCGCGGGAAGCGCGCGCCCTGGCGCAGGGTCGCGGTGACGATCTCGGGATCGAGGCCGTAGCTCGAATTGATGGTCAAACGGCGCTTGCCGTCGCGGCCGGGCCCGGTGAACAGCGCGGTCGGCTTGCCGTCGGTGATCATCACCACGCGTTTGTTGGGCTGGTGCTTCTTGCTCAGGATCTCGCCGGCGCGGCGCAGCGCTTCGCAGGTGTTGGTGTGGAACGGCCCGTTGCTGATATAGGGCAGCTCCTTGACCGTGACCTCCTGGACGTCGTCGCCGAAGAGCAGGATGTTGAGGCTGTCGCGCGGGTAGCGGCGCTGCTGCAGCTCGGCGAAGGCCATCGCCACGCGCTTGGCTGGGGTGATGCGGTCCTCGCCATAGAGCGTCATCGAGTGGCTGACGTCGATGAGCATGACCGTGGCCGCCGCGGTGGTGCGGTCGCGTTCCTGCACCACCAGGTCGCCGTCCTCGAGCTGGGCGCGCCCGCCGCGCAGCGCGCCGAGCATGCTCTCGCGGTAGCTGATGTCATAGGACTCGTCGCCCGGCTGCCACGGGCGCAGCACGCCGTTGGCGTCGCCGCGGCTGCCGAGCTTGGGCACCGCATGGTCGCCGCGCCCGGTCGCCTTGAGCTTGCCGAATACCGCCTCGAGGCAGCCGGAACGCAGCGCGCGCTCGCCCTTGGGCGTCAGCGCGCGGCTGCCGGCCTTGCCGCTGATCAGCTTCTGGTCGCGTAGGCGCTGCTCGAAGTCCTGGCGGTCGAAGCCGAGATCCTTGCGGAAGCGCCGGCTGAGCTCGTCGAGCCGCTCCAACGCCTCTTCGACGTCGCCGCCCAGGGCCAGCATCAGCTCGCGGAAGACCTCGTCGATGCGCTCCTCGCGCGCCAGCCGGTTGGCCAGCTCGCGCCAGTCGAAGTGCTGGTAGTCGTAGCGCATGGGGTGGAGGCTAGCCACCGCCGGCCGCCCCGCCATCGCTGCCCATCAGGCATTCCGCACGTGCCGCTGCCCGCACCCAGCGGCGCGGCCGGGCCCATTCCTATGGCTTGCCCGCCTTGGCCTTGGCCTTGGCCTGCTGGGCCTTTTCGAGTTCATCCAGGCGCGCGTCGATGTCCTTGCCCAGCTTGCTGCCGCGCAGTTCGGCGAAGAGCGTCTGCAGGCGGGTGATCTGCACACCCTCGGGCAGCTGGCGGATCTCGGCGATCTCGTCGACTACCTCCTTGCCGAGGAGCTCGCGCGCGTGGGCGCCGGTCGGGGTGCCGTCCCACTGGTCGGGGAAGCGCGCCAGCGCCCTGGTGCGCGGCGCCCCCGGTTTGAGCTTCGCGAAATCGCCCCAGGCCTGCTGCGCGAACGCGTCCAGGGCGGCGCTCGCCGGCTTGGCCGCGTCGTAGCCGCCCCAGGCCTTGATGAAGGTGCGCAGCGCGGCGGCATTGGGCTTGGTGGCCTCCAGCTTCGCCCACTCCTCGGCGCCGAGCGGTTCGGCCGCGGCGCGGGCGCTGGC
>JACDGQ010000794.1 GCA_013821615.1 Planctomycetota bacterium | reverse complement strand
GGCTTGCCGAGCGGCGCCGGGGCAGCGCTCGCCGCCGGGCCCTCGTCCGCCACGGCGTCCGCTGCGGCCGACGCGGAGCGGAACGGTGCCGGAATGGGCGTCGTGACTTTGACCACGGGGAGGCGGTCGCTGCCGCGGCGCACCACCTTCCCGACCTTCATCGGCTCCGCCGGCGTGTCGTCACCGAGGTGGAAGCCGCCATCCTCCAGGGGGGCCATGGCAGGCGCTGCGACCGGTGCTGGTTCCGGCACGGCTGCAGGTGCGGGCGTCGTGGTGCGCGCCGCAGTCCTGCCGGTCAATGCCGCCGAGACCGGCGACGGTTCCGCCGCGGCGACGGAGACCGCATGGATCTCCACCGTCTCGCGGGCGGGATTGCGCACAGCGTCGGGCATGCCGCCGGTGATGTCGATCGGACCGCTGTCCGCCAAGTCCGCAGCCGCGGCGGGCGCCGCCGGCTGCACGACGTTGAGCACGCGGGTGTTCCCGGTGGGGCGGCCGCCCTGACCACTGCGCAGCACCATCTGCACGACGTTGCAGCCGGGACAGTGGATGGTCTGCCCCGCATACAGCGAGGGGATGCGCGCCTTGAAACCGCAGGCGGTGCAGGTGAAGCGCACCTTGTCGCCCGCGCCGGCGCTGGCGACCATGGCGGTGGCGCTCGCGCTGCCGGTGCCGGGTTCGGCCGGCGCTTCCGCGCCGGAACCATCGAGGCGCGTACTGCTCACCACCTGGGTGGCCTGACAGCCCGGGCAGCGGATGGGTTTGCCCGCCAGGCTGGCGCCGAGCTTGGTGCGGAAGCCGCAGGAGGTGCAGGAGAATTCGACCTGCGGACCCTCGTCGGCCGGCGCCTGGGCGAGGTCGACCGCCTCGGCGGTGCGCATGCGGCTGATCGACACGGTGTCGCCGGTCGGCGCCTGCGGCTCCTGGCGCAGGGCGATGCCGACGTGGTCGCAGGCCGGACAGGTCACCGCCAGGCCGATGTACTGGGCGGGGATGCGCGCGCGGTAGCTGCACGCCGTGCACACGAACAGCTCCTTGCCGGCGTGGCTGGCCGCATCGGCCTCGGGCGTCGGTTCCGGCGCCGGGGTGGGCGTGGGCGCAGCCGAGATGCCGGTGCCCTCGCTGGCGGCGTGATCGATGGCCACCACCTGCGGTTCGTGGCAGCCCGGGCACTTGATCGCCTTGCCCAGGTAGTGGCGGGCGAGCTGGGCTTCGAAGCCGCACGCGGCGCAGGAGAAGAGCAGGTTGCCGGGGCGCACGGTGGTGCGCGCGTTGGCCGCCGCGGTGGGCATCCTGGTGATGCTGACGGTGCGACCGGTGCGCGGTGACGGGGTGCCTTCGCTGGTCGCGATCTGGGCGCCGTCGCAGCGCGGACAGCGCACCGCCTTGCCCATGAAGTGGCCGGGGATGCGCGCGCGGTAGCCGCACGCCGAGCACACGAAGAGCTTCTTACCGTCATCGACCGCCGCGCCCACCGGGGTCGCGACCGGCAAGGCGGGGGGCGTTGCGGCGGGCGCCGCCGGCAGTGCGACCATCGGCACGAGCTGGTCCGTATTGCAACCCGGACAGGACATGGTCCGCCCGGCGAGGTGGGCGGGGATGCGGAACTGGATCCCGCACGACGAGCAGGTGAACGGCATGGTCTCGGCGACGGGCATGGCACCAGCCTAATGGCCGCGGCGATTTGTCAGCGGCCAGTCGTGCGACGTGGCGCAGCGGGATGCATGACACTGATCGGCCGGCTTCGCCGGCCGTGTCCGGGGGTCCGGAAGTCCGGGAGTCCGGAAGTCCCGTCGCTACGTGGACACGTCCACGTCCGTGGCGGCATCCCGGTGCGTGGGCTTCCAGGCCGGTGGTCGGGACCCTCCTGCCAGGTTTGCCGGGTGGATGCGCATGGCTAGGCTTCCGGGAACGGGGGGCCCGACCATGTCCACGCAGCGCAGCACGTCCGACGCGCACCAGCTGTCCGCATCCGAGGCCGCCGTCGGCGGATCCCGCCCGCCCGCAGCCGCCAACGACCTGCCCGACCCGGACGGCGGGCTGGTGCCCACCTCCCGGACCGCGCCCGACGGTGCCGGCCGGGCCTCCCCCTTCGCGCTCGCGCCCAGCGC
>JACDGQ010000793.1 GCA_013821615.1 Planctomycetota bacterium | reverse complement strand
CCTCGACACGGACAGCGCGCGCGCATCCGCGCACTCGCCGATCGCCACGCCGCCTATACCGCTGACGCGGGCAAGGCCTATCCAACGCTGATCAAGGGCTTGTCCGGCGCCGAGGCCACTTCCGAGGCCGCGCGTCTCAATGCCGCCGCCACCACGTTGCGCGCCGATTTCGCCCAATTGGTCGCAGAGGCGACGCGCGAGCTACGCCAGGAGCTGGCCCAGACCGTCGCGCGTAGCCAGCGCCAGCGGCACATCGGCATCGCCGTGCTGCTGGTCGCGGCCGGGGTGAGCTGCACCCTGGTCTACCTGGTGATCTCGCGCTGGACGTCCAGACTGGGCGGACTGGTGCAGGCCAGCGAACGCGTCGCGCGCGGCGATTTCAGCGTCGGCGTCGCCGACCGTGGCGGCGACGAGGTCGGCCGTCTGTCCACGTCCTTCGCCGCCATGCAGGCGGCGGTCAGCGCGCGCAACGCGGAGCTGCGGCGCTTCACCGAGAGCCTGGAGGAGACCGTACGCCAGCGCACCAAGGAGGTCACCGACCGCAACGCCGAGCTGGTGCACGAGATCGATGAACGCAAGCGCGCCGAGGCCGCGGTGCAGTCGCTGCACAACCAGCTGCTCGACGCCTCGCGCCAGGCGGGCATGGCCGAGGTCGCGACCGGCGTGCTGCACAACGTCGGCAACGTGCTCAACAGCGTCAACGTCTCGGTGACGGTGATCGCCGAGCAGCTGCGCGAGAACAAGGCCGCCAACCTCGCCAAGGCAGCGGCGATGATGCAGGAGCGCGGCGCCGGGCTCGGCGCCTTCATGAGCGACGACCCCAAGGGGCGCCAGCTGCCCGGCTACCTGGCCAAGCTCGCCGAGCACCTCGCGACCCAGCACGGCACGGTGGTCCGCGAGCTGGGCGGCCTGTCGGCCAACATCGAGCACATCCGCGAGATCGTCCAGCTCCAGCAATCGCACGGGCAGAGCGTGGGCGTGGTGCAGATGCTGCGCCCGCAGGACCTCGGTGACGAGGCCCTGCGCCTGAGCGCGACCGCGCTGACGCGCCATGAGATCGAGTCGGTCGCCGACTACGCCGACGTGCCGCCGTGTGCGCTCGACCGCCACAAGGTCCTGCAGATCCTGGTCAATCTGCTGACCAACGCGCGCCAGGCGATCGCCGAATGCAACCCGCCCGCGCGGCGCGTGGTGCTGCGCATCCGCGCGGCGCCCGCGCGCGGCATCGCCTTCAGCGTCAGCGACACCGGCGTCGGCATCGCGCCGGAGGTGCTCGCGCGCATCTTCACCCACGGCTTCACCACCAAGAAGGACGGCCACGGCTTCGGCCTGCACAGCTGCGCCAACGCGGCGCATGAGATGCACGGCACGCTCACGGTGCACAGCGACGGGGTGGGGATGGGGGCGACGTTCACGTTGGTGCTGCCGGGGGATGGCACAGACCGCCGCGACTGACGGCGGGGGGCGCGGCAGAGGCTGCCCGTGCTTTGCGGACCTGGCGCTTTGGCGTTGGCCGCGGCGCGACCTGATCCATGCTCGCAACGACCGTGGGCCAGCCCGCCCCGGACGAGGAACGCCCAACGCCCATGCGAGGACCCCCGCCGACGGTAAGCAAGCCCCCTGCAACCGGAGGCGCGTTGCGATGGCGCAGCGTCCTCCTGACCATTCTGCTGCTCGCCGCCTGCCGCCTGCCGCTCGCCGCCGCCGACCTGATCAGCCCAGACGACGAAAAGGCGCTGGGCATGCTGATGCGCACCCTGCGCGCGGTCGGCTTCCCGGATCCCACCGGCGCGACCTTCGTGCACGGCCGCCTGGCGGTGGCGGCGACGTTCGATCCAAGCCAAGCGCAGATGCCCTTGCCGAGTGTGGCCTCGACCACGCAGGAGACCCACCCAGGTTCGCCGCTGGTCACCTGTGGCTACGCCTTCGACGGCCTGCACCTGCGCCTGCCCGACGGTTCGTGGATCATCGCCATGGCCTACCGCTTCCGCCCGGGGCCGGACGACCGCGTCGACTCCACGCAGTGCCTGGCGTTCACGCCCGCCCAGGAATCGGCGCTGGCGAGCATCGCCCATCCCTTCGCGCCGGCGCAGGTCGCCACCTGGCTGGAGG
>JACDGQ010000077.1 GCA_013821615.1 Planctomycetota bacterium | reverse complement strand
CCCCGCGACCACGCGCCGCGGCGCTTCGACGATGCCCCGGTCGGCGACACCGCCGCGGTCGACAAGCTGCGCCGCAAGCAGGAACGCCTGATCAGCCTGCTGGTCGAGAAGGGCGTCCTCGCCCCTGGCGAGATCGACGGCCTGGAAGGCGTCCAACTCGGCGCCAACGCCTGACGCTTCCGCATCCGGCCGCGGCCCCGCGCCGCGGCCAGCGCACGACCCACGGCCGCAGGCCGTGGGTCGCTGCGTTTGCGGAGCCGGTGAAGAGCAGGGGAAGGATTGAGGGCTTCCGTCAGCCCTCGATTGCATCTTCCCAACCGCGCCCTCGTCCGCATCCTGCCCCCATGCCCAGCAATGACCTCACCCAGGTGATCATCTTCGGCGCGTCGGGCGATCTGACCGCACGCAAGCTGGTGCCTGCGCTCTTCGCCGCGCACGGCGAGAAGTTCTTCCCCGGCCGTTTCCAGCTGGTCGGCGTGGCGCGCCGGCCGTGGAACGACGAGACCTACCGCCAGCAGCTCGACAGCAGCGTGCCCAAGGGCAAGGACCACGACGCCGAAGCGTGGAAGTCGTTCCTCGGTCTGACCAGCTACGTGCAGACCCACCTCGAGACCAGCGCCGACTATGTCGAGCTGGGCAAGCGCCTCGACGCCATCGCCGGGGGGCCCGCCAACCGCGTCTTCTATCTCGCGGTGAAGCCGGAGCTGTGCCTGCCCTCGGTCCAGAACCTGCGCGACGCCGGGCTGCTCGACCAGAGCAAGGGCCTTAAACGGCGCGTGGTGGTCGAGAAACCCTTCGGCACCGACCTGCCGAGCGCGCTCGCCCTGAACTCCAGTCTGCTCAAGCTGATCGGCGAGGACCAGCTCTACCGCATCGACCACTACCTGGGCAAGGAGACGGTGCAGAACCTGCTGGTGTTCCGCTTCCGCAACGCCTTCTTCGAACCGCTGTGGAACCAGAAGTACATCGAGCTCGTGCAGATCACCGTCGCCGAGACCGTCGGCATGGAGGGCGGTCGCGGGGGCTACTACGACAGCTCGGGCGCGATCCGCGACGTGCTGCAGAACCACATGCTGCAGCTGCTCGCGCTGGTGGCGATGGAGCCGCCCGCCGGCCTCGATCCCAAGTCGATCCGCGACGAGAAGGTCAAGGTGCTGAAGGCGCTGCGCCTGCCCACCGACACTCCCGATCCCGGGCACCACATCGTGCGCGGCCAGTTCGCCGGCTACCGCGACGAGCCGGGCGTGCCCAAGGACTCGCAGACCGAGACCTTCATCGCGACGCGCGCCTACCTCGACAACTGGCGCTGGGGTGGCGTGCCCTTCCTGCTGCGCACCGGCAAGTGCCTGAAGGACCGCTTCACCTCGATCACCGTGCAGTTCCGCATGCCGCCGATCACGCTCTTCGGCAGCTACCAGGAATGCTTCCTGCGTCCGAACCGCCTGACCCTGCGCATCCAACCCAATGACGGCATCGACCTGCATTTCGATGTGAAGGAGCCGGGCGCCGGCCTGCACATCAAGTCGACGAAGATGAGCTTCGACTACCAGGCGTACTTCAAGAAGCCCAGCCCCGAGGCCTACCAGCGCCTGCTCCAGGACGTGGTCGCCGGCGACCAGTCGCTGTTCATCCGCTCCGACGAGGTCGAGGAGTCGTGGCGCTGGGCCGACAGCCTGCGCCAGGCCATGGCCGGCACGCCGATGCTGACCTACCCGCGCAACGGCTGGGGTCCCGACGCGGCGAACGCCCTGTTCGGGGAGTGCGAAGGGCGCTGGGTCACGGATTGAACAGCAGGGCGTGCGTCGCGAGCAGGCTTGCCGGTGGCGCGAGGACTCCGGTGCCGATGTGGCCGAGTCCGCGCATGGAAACGGGCAGTGCTGATCGTCGGGGCGGGCGGATGAACGGGGATGATGGGGCTGCATGAGCATTGCAGCGGGACCAGGCTGCGCCGCCCGGCGACGGTCCGCACCGGCATAGCCGCCGCGCATGGGATGGCGCGCCCGGATGCATTGGCGTTGCGGCCGCGCACGCCATGATCCGCCCCGCGCCGCGGCGCAGGGAGCGATGACGATGTCGAACGATGTGCTCAAGAAGAAGATGCAGCTCGCCACGCTGGTCGAGAAGCAGGTCTTCGCCGGGGGACGACTCGGGGTGTTCAAGCTGAAGCCCGACAGTGGCACGCGCTGGTGGTACCAGGCGGGGCAGTACACCACGCTCGCGCTCGACACGCCGGGGCACGGCTTCGTGCCACGCGCCTACTCGATCGCCGGCAGTCCGCTCGACGAGGGCGTCATCGAGTTCTACATCGCCCAGGTCGAGAATGGCCAGCTGACGCCGACGATCTTCGCGCAGGAGGTCGGCGCGAAGTTCCACTACCTCAGTCCGAAGGGCAAGTTCACGCTCAAGCACGCGGGCCGCCGCACCATCGTCATGGTCGCCACCGGTACCGGCTTGGCGCCCTTCGTCGGCCACCTGCGCAGCCTGTGGAAGCTGCACCAGGCGGGCATCCACTCCGACTACCGCATCATCCTCTTCCACGGCGCGGCCTACGCCGACGAGTTCGGCTACCGGCAGGAGCTCGAAACCCTGGCCGCGGCACGCAAGGACGGTTTCGACTTCAGCTACATCTGCACCTCATCGCGCCCCGATCCCGCGCGCGGCTTCACCCACGCCACCGCCAAGGGACGGGTCAACGAAGTCGTGCGCCACGTCTTCGGCCTGCCCATCCCCGAGGGCCGCAGCGTCGCCATGCCCGAGGGCGTCGACGCCGCCGCGCTGCGCGCGCTGGTGGTGCCGGCCGAGAGCGCCTTCATGACCTGCGGCAACCCGGGCATGATCGAGGACCTCAAGGAGGCGGCACACGCGCTCGGCGTGGGCACCTACCTGTGCGAGGAGTTCTGGAAGGCGTGAGGCGAATTTTATTCACGACCACAACCTGGTCTCGGTCCCATTGACAATCCTCGCCGCCAAATCCTTTGCCGTCTGTCCGACCATTCTCCAACAGTATGGAGTCAGAGTTGACCGCGCAGGGATCCAAGTTTTGGCGGGGGCTCGGGCCCAACCGCCTTTGAGATTTCGACCACTTGCCCATCGACCAGAAGTTGCCCATCCGCCGCCAAGGTGATGCTGTGTGCTGCGTGCATCCACTCCATGCCCGTGGTGGGTATGCGCAGATGGACCTCGCGCGTTCCCTCGACATCGATGTGGAGCACGGGCGTGCCGGTCATGAGCGACGCGAGCGCGGATTCTGGGATCACCACCCGGTTCTTTCCCCAGCGGAGGTGGGCGGAAAAAGGTCCTGGAGGTGTTTCGCCCTCGCCGCGCACCGTGAGCCAAATCTGGACGCCGTGCAGGTTGTGGTACGTGAGGCCGGTCACCTCCGCCACCACCACGACAGGGACCGCCAGAATGAGAAGGAATGGGAGGCTTTTCAGGTCATCAACGGTTCTCACGTTACCCTCATCGGCGTGGTCGAAAATGCTGTCAAGGTCCGGCCATGGCTGATATGGTGAAAGGTGCTTCACGAATTCTTTTTCAACGACGATGGTGAGCTCGCGGCCTGAGCCGTCCACCGCTTGGCGATTGCCGCAGCCTAGTTGAGCCGACAGCAGAGCCGCCAACAGCAGGCCAGGTAGCGCTCTGGCGCGCCAAAGGCCGGCGGCGAGCATGCCGCTCAGGATAAGCGGGCGCGGTGCGTTGTTGGGGGAGGAGGCGGGCACGGGCGCAGCATCAGCGTCCGGCGGGCGCCGCAACGGGTTCGGCGGCCGCTGATGCTGGACGGCCCCGGCTGACGATCGACGTGCGCAAGGCCTGATGGAGTTGGATTCCGCGGCGGTTCCTGGTATGTTCATCTCATGCATATCCTGCTAATGCTGAGCCCGGCCAAGGTGTTCGTTATCCTGGCCGTTTCATGCTGCCTCGGCGGCTGCGAATACGTCGGCCCGTTCAGCAGTCAGCGCCTCTCTCCACGAGTAGACGGCCCGGGCGGATACAATTCATCTGGCCTAGCGGAAGCGGTTGTTGGACTCGGTAACGGTCTATTTCATCACTGATGTTCGCGCCTACCCCACCGTATAGGCGAGGATCGAATCAGGCCCCGCCCCGCCCCGCCGCGACCGGGATGCTGCTCGCCGTGTCTGACCCAAAAGGCGCAATGAGACGCGCCGAGGACGCGCATGGGCGTGAAGGTGAATGGTTCGGAGGGCATGGTCAGGGCGCCGTCATTCCAGCTTTCAGATGGAGAATCTGCAGTGTCCTTTCGACTTGTGCGGCCACGAATTGGTCCGGATCTCTCGCCAGCGCTTCAAGTTCCGGAATCTTATGCACGTCGGTGACCCCCGCGGCGGCGAGTTGTCTTAGATTGGATATGGGGTCGTGCCGCAGCATTCGGAAGAGTGCGCGGTCAACCTCTGGAAGCACGTCGGCATCATCGATGTCCGCGAAGGCCGCGGCTGCTAAATACCGGTCCACGGGACTGGGCGAGTCCAAGTAAGATGACAGTGCGATGTAACGTTCGGGCCGCCTCCTTGTCCATTCACCTAAGACGAGCGCAGCACCACCCGGATTGCCGAGCGCCCCGCCGAGAGGATTGCCCGCCTCGGCAGTTGCAGCAGCACGCATGACCGGCGTGATCCAGGGTGAGAATCGGGCGACATACATCGGCGCCATGGTCGGCCCCAGGAACCATGCGGCTAGGCATGCGATCAGGATCAGCAGCGCCACGAGCGCGCCACCGGCGATCGTCCAGGCCACTGCCCGCGACCGCCCTACCTTTTCTGCTGCGCTGGTACTGAACATGGGCAGACCGTAGCGCGGGTGCGGGACGGGGAGAAGTGGCAGGAGTCGGACGGCATGGTCAGTGACCGGCCTTGATGTGGAGTTGTTGCAGCCTCCCCGCGGCCTCTGCTGCCACTCCAGTGTCTGGGTCCTTAACAAGTGCCTCCAGCGCGGGTATGCTCTCCGGATTACCAAGGTTCATGACTGCCAGCATGCGATTGTTGCGGTTGGGGTCGTGCAGCAATTCGCGCAAGGCTGCATCGACCGCACCCGGCCGGTCCAGTCCGTTCAAGCCCGCTAGCGCCACCAGCGCGATCCGCCGCGCAACGAGGTCATCGCCCCTGAGGTAGGGGATCAGCGCTTCGCACCGCTCGCCGCTCTCGCCCACCCACATCTGCAGTGGGGGCTGGCCCGAGCCGCCGCCATGTCGCCGGCTCTCAATTCCAACGGCCGCGCGCATGGCAGGCCCGACCCATGGCGAATACTTCACCACCTGGTTGGGAAACCAACGAGGCGCAAGGACCCACGCCGCCCCGGCGAGCAACACCACCACCGCAGGAATGACCGCGCCCGTGATCAGCCAAGGGCCCAGTCGCGGGCGCGGTGCGTTATCGGGGGCGGCGGCTGGCATGCGCGCACCCTAGCGCGGCCGCGGGGCAGGGGCAACGCGGTGAGATTGGCAATCGTGCCCATTACTGGCATGCTCATTTCATGTGCGCCCGGCCAATCGCCAACCCAATCAGAGCGCTAGCCCTCCTCGCCGCTCTATGCTGCTGTGCAGGCTGTGACTACGTCGGACCGTTCAGCCGTCAGAGACCTTCGCCAAGAAATGACGGTGCTGGAGGGTCAGGCGTTGGAACGGCCCTCGCCAATATGCTCTCGGGGCTGAGCGGGACCTTGGGTCATCGTCGATGACGATCGCATTGAATTACAGTAACGCGCACGGCGGCCCGGTGCCCCTTCAGAAATCCGACGCCCCCTGGCCAGTCGGACCTGTCGCCTTGCCGTCCTTCACCGACTTCAGATCTACGCCGAGATAAGCGTCGGCGGGACGAGCAAAGGCGCTGTCGGGTATGACGGCCAGGGCGCTGCGCGCTTCGGCCTTGCGGCCGCCGAGCCAGCGTAGGGCGGCGCGGTTGCAGGCATAGCGTGTGGCCTGCTCCGGCTTCTTGGCCAAGTAGCCGTCGAAACAGGCTTCGAGCGCAGCCTGCACGTGCGGGGCGGCCAGGGCGGTCGTGAAATCCGCCTCCTGCTTCATGCTGGCGGCATCGGAGAAAGCCGCATCAACGGCTTTCATAATGTTCCATGGGACCTCAGTATCGAAGCGCGCGGTGTCTACGCAGTCGCAGCCGAGGGAGAGCATCTTCGCATAGCTGCCGCCCCAGCGGGGGAGCAGAAACGAGAAGGTGGTGTCGAAAGCAGGTTGATGGTCAAGGCATGCGCTGGCCGAGCGCAGCAGCCACTCTTGGATCGGCGTCGTGCTGGCCCCGGCCCCCGCCAGCACGCACCCATAGGCAGCGATGAGCGGCTCCCCGCGCTGGCCCTGCCAGGCAGTGGTGAGCATCGCATCTGCCTGAGTGAGATTGCTTTTGAAGCCGGCCCATCCTTCAGGGGTGACGGAATTGCCCCACCCCGAGCCGCGCCAGGCCCAGGCGTTGCCGATGCGCACTGTGCCGCGCAGCGCGGCGCCGAGCCAGGGCGCGGGCTGGGCCCGCTGCACACCCACATCGACGGCGGCGACCACTGGCTCGCCAAAATCCTGGTGGTTGAGTCCCAATCCCCGCACCTGCGAGAGCAGGATTTCCGGGCAGGCACTACACTCCTTGGCGGCGATGGCCGCGCTCAGAGCGGTGGCGAGGCGCTGCGCCACGCCCAACGCCTTGGTGTGCTTGCCCGGATCGTCGGCCCTGCCGAAAGTCGCGAGGGCGTACCCAAGGCACATCACTTCGAGCAGGTGCGGGTGAAGTTCTGTGGCGGGCCGGGCGCCGCGATCGTCGGCAAAGGCGTGCAGCGCCTTGCTGCAGGTGGTAGTGCGCTCCTGCGAATCTGTGGCCAGGATAAAACTTGCCCAAGCTGCGAGCGGATCCCGGCACCCGGCGTCAGCCAGACGCAGAGCAATGGCACGCGCGTCCTCCTCAGCCAGCGCGCCCGGTGCTTGGGCCTCGCGGGTTGCGATGTGCTCAAGTAACTTGACGAGATCGGCATCCCAGGCCGGGTCATGGATGCCATGCAGCCGGTAGCTCGTGACCGTTAGTTCCTGCCACCCGGCGAGGAGTAAGGGCATACGGGCGGTGAGCAGCGGCGCCGTCGGCCCTGCCACCGCCTTGAGGTCGAGCGCGGGGAGCGAGGCGATCAACGCACCGGCCAGGACAAGGATTCGGCAGAGGGCTGAGATCACGGTGGGGCCCTCCTAGATAGCGCTGTCGGACTACAGGGGTGCGGGACGGTCAGCTATGGCTGGAGCATCAGACTCCGTCCAAGGATCTTGGCAAGGCGGGGACGTAATCATTTTGGAAACCTCGGCGCGGACCTCGTTTGGTGCCGCCTCGCAGTTGCGCCGCTGACCCTACTGAGGATCCATCTGCGCCAAGGCGGCTGCGCCACCCCTTCCAACTTTCTGCTCGATGCTCACCCTGAGGCAGTCAGCCAGTTCGTTGAATGCCTTGATCAGCAGCTTCACCCGCTCACTGCTGGTCGTCGAAGGCGTAGTGGCAGCGACTCGAGGAGGTCGGTTCCGGACACCTTGGTCTCTGGCGGTCCTGGGGTGCCTGGAACTCCCCTATCCGCGGCTATCTCCTGCTTACTGACCGGCCTCTTCCACCAGCAGCGTGAGGTTTGGGCACAGTGCCCAAAGGCTCACGTCTTGACCACAGGCTTTCCTGAAATGGCTGCGGTGTGGGCGTACGCCCTTCATGCGAGTGGAATGACCGGCTTTCATTATGCCGCTTTCCCATTGTCGTCCCTCGCCGGCGCTGATCAGCCGCAGCGAGCCGCTCGAGGGTGACAGCGCCGCAGTGCTCGTTGGGCACCCGATCGTCATACTGTCTGGGCATCAAATTCGAGACCAGCCATGTGCTGGCGTCAATGCGCAGCCGGCGGCAATCGGGCTCCTCGGTCACTGCGTCCGCAATGCCGAGGATGCATACGGCTGGGGAGGCCAAGTCAGAAGCAGTGAATTTCCCGGCCAGGAGCTTAGGTCCCGGTGCAGAGCGCGCGCAGGAGCTTGGGGTCGTCCCAGGGCACGTCGTGATAGGCGTCCTTCAACCAGTGGCTGACGGGATCCCTGCGCCATTCCTGTGGGAACAAGGCCACGCGTTCGACGGTCGGCTGCGCGGGGATGGACTTCGGACCACCGGTCATCGCACTCGCCAACGACGCGCACAGATTGCTGCCGGAAAAGTCGCCGAAATGGCAGATGGGAACCGGTCTCGGATTGCATTCTAACAGGTAGGCATGGCCGTCCTGCGAACTGATGATGAAGTCGAAGCTGAGGAAGCCCGACGACCCCCAGCGCTTCACCAATGCGCTGACCGTGGCCTCCATCTCCGGATTATCCACGAAGCGTACGATCGTGCTTGGTCCCAGTGGACTGGGGTGGACGACCTCCTTCACCGCCGAGAGGCCCGCCACGACCTCGCCGCGCCAGGTGGCGACGGCGCGCATCGCCACCGGACCCGGCACGAAACGGACCGCGTTGATGCTGTTGTCGCTGCCCAGGTGGCAGTCGTTGAGGTAATTTCCGCGCAAGGTGCGTGCCAGGCGTCGCAGTGCGGATTCCGGGCGGCGCGCACTCATCAATTCCGAGAAATGGCGTCTGGTCGCTGGCTCGTCCTGGCAGACGCGCACGCCATCGGCAGCGGCGCCGAGATCACGCTTGAGCACCATGGGATAGCCGAAATCGTCGGCGAAACGCAGGGCATCCTCCACCCGCGACACCGGACTGGCTTCCGGGACTGCGAGACCGAGTTCCAACGCCGCACGACACGTCGCCCCCTTGTTCAGCCGCTCCTCGTAGCCAGCAGGATCGCCCAACGAGGTGCGGATGGTCGTGATGATGGATGCAGTGATGTGACGATGCGTGATCTTCCCTGACGCCAGATCCTGGAGCAGGGTCACGCTGCGCTGATCGCCAGGGATGATCAGGTCAGGTGCGAACGCGGTGATCGCCGCTGCCAAGGCGCCCAGGATGCGGGACCGGTGCTGCAGTTGCGGCCAGCGGAAGTGGCGCACGAGACAGCGGGTCTGCGCGAGGTAGGCCGACGGGTGGCAGATGGCCCCGACCTCGAAACCGCTCGCACACAGGGCCCCGGGCAGGCGGGAAACACCTGGGAAGTTATCCAGCAGAACGATAAAGGCGCGCATGCTCATGTCACCTCCTCCGCGAACAGGGGTGGAGGAGTGGAGCGGGGGAGGGTGGTGGGACTTGCCCAGTTGGCGTACCTGGCGTCCACGGCCGAGAATTGGCTGCCGCGAAGCCGGAAGGGGTGTCCGTGACCGCCTGCCACTCAGCGAGGGGCGGCAGGTTCCGGAGTCGGGTAGCGGCCCTCGCATTCCTTTGCGGCCAAGCGGAGCCGGCACCGCGCCGGCCAGGAGCAGGACTTGGCAGGAGGATGTCGTTCATGGCGAAATACTCCTGGGTGCCGGGGGCGTCATGGTGGAGGCGCGGGACGGGCTGCTCCGGAGGGGGCATCACACCCGCGCTGCGGACGCCGCGAACCGCGCTCGGTCCGCCCCTGCCACCGCTGGTGCGATGCAGGCCGAATCCTAATAAAGGCATGGGCGGGGGCAATGCAGTTCGGATAAGCTTTGCGCATTCTGTATGTCCAGTTGCCTTCCAGCCATATTGACATGAATAGTCCTTGACGCCTTTACGAACCGAAGGGCAAACTGGGGGACACGTGGTTCGGCACCCCACCGTCGGCAGGCGCCCGCGCCGGCGCAGAAGGCGTGGCGCCATCGGCGACGCCCCCGTGACGGCGCTGCCGGCGAGCATCGTCCTCGACCTGGGCGAGGCCTTCGAATTCGCCGGGCTGACCGTGCTGCCGTACGCAGCGCGTCCGTGGGTAGCTCGATGTGCGGGTGAAGAGAGGCGCCGCGCGCGTCTCCGTTCCGGCACGCCGCTCCGCGAGCGGGGAACGGAACGTCCGGAATCGTCCTAGTCGAGCGTCGATTCCGTGCCTGCTCGCCAGCGGGGCGATGACGCACACAGCCGCGTTGCGCGACCCTGGACACTCACTGCGCCCGACCGCCCAACGCTAGGGTCACGGCATGCCTACTCCCGCCTCGCGTCCGGGTTCCGCCCGGCTTGCCGCCTCCAAGTCCCCGTCGCGGCAGGCGCCGGTGGGCAGCGCTCCGCGGACACCGACCGAGGCGCAGGCCGCCGGGACGCAGC
>JACDGQ010000792.1 GCA_013821615.1 Planctomycetota bacterium | reverse complement strand
GAGGAGCTGCTCGCACCGCACTGCCAGCGCCAGTCGCGACTGGTCATGGAGCTGCTCATCGCCAAGGCCAAAGGCCATCTCGATGACGCGCTGGCCTACTGCACGCGCCTGCCGCGCAGCGCCTACCGCATCCGCCTGTTCTGCCTGACCCCGCTGTTCTTCGCGGTGCGCACCCTGCGCCTGGCCGAACACGACCCGCGCCTGCTCGACGCCGAGCACAAGGTCAAGATCACCCGCGGCGAGGTCTACCGCACCATCTCGATGACGTATCTGATCGCGCCCAACAACCACCTGGTGCGCGCCTACTACCGGCGCCTGGCGGGTCGCTCCGGGAACACGGGCCGGACGCCGCTGGTCATCGCTCCGGTCACGACCTCAGCGCCGCCCGCCGCGACTGCGGCAACGGAAGAGTAGGCGCGCGCGCATCCGGTGGAAACTGGACAGCCGATAAAACTGGAGGCGCGGAGACGCGGAGAACGGAGGAGGACCGACAGCCTCCGGAACGAGGTCTGTCTGCATCGTCATCCCCTCCATCCGCCTCCGCATCTCCGCGCCTCCTGTGCTATCGGTTGTCAGGATGGTCAGGGTCCCCCGCCCTTGCCACTCGCGCACATGCGCCACAGTCCAGCGCGGAAACTACGACCATGACCTCCGCCCCCATCCCCGTCGCCGTCCTCGGCGCCACCGGCTACGCTGGTGAGGTAGCCCTGCGCATCCTCCTCGGCCATCCCGGCTTCCGCGTCGTGCACGCGGGGTCCGACCGGCTCGGCGGGCAGCGCCTGGCGGATGCGGTGCCGGCCTTCGCGGGCGAGACCGACCTGGTGCTGGCGGCCGACACGCCGGCGGCGCTGATCGCCAGCGGCGCCCGCGCGGTGATCCTCGCCAAGAAGAGTCCGGACGTGACCAAGGTAGTGCCGGAGCTGCTCGCCCAGGGCCTGCGCCTGGTCGACGTCGGCGCCGAATTCCGACTGCGCGAGCATGCCGCCTACCGCACCTGGCACGGCGACCACCACGCCTGCCCCGAACTGCTCGGCGAGGCGGTCTACGGGCTCACCGAACTCAACACCGCCGCGGTGGCCGCGGCGCGCGTGGTCGGCAACCCCGGCTGCTATGCGACCAGCGTGCTGCTGCCCCTGGTGCCGCTGCTGCGCGCCGGGCTGCTCGACAGCGCGGCGCCGCTCGCCTCGATCAGCTACAGTGGCATCTCGGGCGCCGGCAAGCGCTTCCTCGAGTCGAACAACAACCTGTTCTACGCGCTCAACGAGAACCTGCACAGCTACAAGGCGGTCGGCCACCAGCACACCGGCGAGATC
This sequence comes from Planctomycetota bacterium, assembly GCA_013821615.1. Taxonomy (GTDB): domain Bacteria; phylum Planctomycetota; class UBA11346; order UBA11346; family UBA11346; genus BOG-1363. The sequence continues at coordinate 811 of JACDGQ010000792.1, read as the reverse complement.
GACCAGGAGCTGTCGCTGGCCGCCGGCCGGCCGCTGCACTGCACCTTCGTACCGCACCTCGCGCCGTTGACGCGCGGCATCCACTCCACCCTCACCGCCACCGTCCAGCCCGGCGTCACCGCCGAGGCGGTGCTCGCGGCGTGGACCGCGACCTACGCCGGGCGGCCCTTCGTGCGCGTGCGCAAGACCCCGCAAGCGGTGGAAGTCGCCAACGTCGCGGGCACCAACTTCGCGGACCTCGGCGCGGTCTGCGATGGCCGCACCCTGATCATCACCAGCGTGCTCGACAACCTGGTCAAGGGCGCCAGCGGCCAGGCCATCCAGAACCTGAACGTGATGTTCGGCCTGCCCGAAACCACCGGCCTGCTCGCCCGCGGACTGTAACGCCGCTGGCTGATGACCGGTACACGAGGTTCGGCGGCGCTGGGGGATCCGGGGGATCGCCCGGTGCTTGAGCCGCCATGCCATGCCGCCATGCTCGGGCGCCTGCGTCGCGCTTCCGCGACCGGGCGAAAGGAAACCATGCTCCGTCCAGCCCTGCTGATGCCATCCCTGCTCTGCGCCCTCGCCGGTCTCGCTGGCCAGGCGCAGGCCGCGACCGCTCCGACGCTGCCGCTGGAGGTGGTGGTCAGCGACGGGCAGCGCCTGGTCGACCACTGGAAGGCCAGCCTCTACTTCAAGCTGTGGCAGGACCCGGCGAGCGCGAACGGGCGCGCCGAGTTCGCCAAGGGCATGGACGAGACCACCGCGAAGCTCGGCTTCGACCCCTTCGTCGCGCTCGCCGCCATGCGCGGCGGCGTGCTGCGCATCC
>JACDGQ010000076.1 GCA_013821615.1 Planctomycetota bacterium | reverse complement strand
GGCCTCGCCCGACGGCTCCGCGGCAAGCGCGACACACGGCGCACCCGCCAGCACGCCCAGCACCGCGATGACGACGACGGCGCGGATGGCTACTCCTTCTCGGGCTTGGCGTCGTAGGTCTTGCCGGCGCCGGGCGGCTTGGGGAAGCGCGCGCGATCGTCGGGCCGAAGGTCCATGCCGCCGCTGGGAAAGCCGCCGGGGAAACCCGCCGGGAAGCCCCCGCCAAATGGCGCGCGGCCGCCGAACATGCCGCCCATGGCTTTGCGCGCGATGCCTGCGACCAGCACGTTGCCGACCTTGGCGAACAGGCCTTGGACCGGGGGCAGGCTGAGCAGCAGACCAAGCGCGCCGCTGAGGAAGCCGGGGATGATCAGCAGCACGGCGCCAAGCAGGCCGATCACGTGGCGGCCGGCGCGCCCCTGCATCAGCGCCGGGGCGATGGCCTGCAGGTGGTAGCGGGCGAGGCGCACACCGACGATGCTCAACACGAGCACCGCGAGGATGCAGCCCAGGTACTCGCGATGGGACCATTCGCAGACCTTGAGGAAGAACCACAGCTCGACGGCGAGCACGCCGATGACGAACAGGATTCCGAGGCAACCGATCTTACGCATGCGTCCTCACGGGTGGGCAGCGGCGCGCGGCCCTGCCTGCTGATGACGGCCGCCGGAGCGGTCGCCTTCCGGGTTGCGCCTCACTCCCCGCTGCTCGCCGGCAGGATCTGTTCCAAGCCCACCGACATGCAGAAGTCGACGATCTCGTTGCGCCGGCCGTAGCTGGCGCCGGTTTCGACGCCGAGACGCACCAGGGCGCGACTGCTGCCGGTGGCGGCGCGGCGGTACTCGTCCGCCAGGCGGCGCAGTTCGGCCTTGAGGCCGTCCCAGCCGACGCGTTGGTGGTTGATGCTGTAGGCGCCTTCATCGGTCAGGACATCGACCAGGATCACCGGGATGGGCTTGCGCTCCTGGTCCATGCAGCCGGGCACCACGAGCAGCAGCACGGCCAGCAGCGGCAGGCACCAGGGTGGGCAGGAGGCGCGCATCTCAGCGGATCAGGAAGCCGGGGCGGGTGAACGAGCCCGCCGCACCCTTGACCGTCATGGTCGGCCAGTCGGGGGTGCCGGCGGTGATCATGGTGCGGCCCTTGGCCTCGGTGATGAAGGTGTCCTCGCTCTTGGTGCCGGTGATGGACGGGTTCCACGCCACCGCCTGATGCAGCAGCACCGTGCGCTTCTCGTCAGGCGTGGCCATGAAGTCGCGGCCACTGTAGCCGGTCGGGCCGCCCTGGTGGTGCAGCTCCCACTCCTTGGCGTGGCCCTCGGTCTTGTACTGGCTGATGCCGGCCTTGAGCGCCTCGCCGAAGGTGGCGCCGGGTACGGTCGCCTCCCACAGCGCGGACTCGATGCGCAGCACCGCCTCGTGGCGCGCGAGCAGGTCCGGCGCGATCGGCCCGAAGTGGATGAGGCGGGTGAGATTGGCGATCAGGCCGCCGCGCTGCCCGCAGATCACCATCATGGCCGCGTTGCGCAGGTGATTGGCGGTCGGCGTGGGGTGGCGGTAGCGCTCGATGCGCTGGTCGGCGGCGACCAGCAGCACGTGCGGCTGGATGCCGCGCGCGATCAGGTGGCGGGCCATGTCGGCCTCGATCTGGTGCTCGCTGTCGCCCTTCGCGATCTGCCGCGCGACGGTCTCGATGACCAGTGAGCAGTCGCGACCGAGGGCCTTGTAGCGGCGTACTTCGTTCTCGGTCAGGCTGGCGCGCACCTCCTGGACGAAGTCGGCGGGCAGATTGGGCAGGCCGGTCGCATCGTGGTCGTCGCTCGCGAACTTGCCCTCGGGCAGCAGCTTCGCGAGACCGTCGCTGAGCGGCTGCGTCCACGGAAAGCTCTTGACGGTGAAGGCGCTGAGCGGCTCTTCATGGCCGAGGCGCTCGGCCTCGATGCGGTTGGCGATGAGCAGCGCCTGCTTGGCCGTCACCACCAGGGCGCCGACGCCACGCTCCGACTGCGCGATCACGTGATTGTCACCACCGCCCGAGAGCCAGGCGAAGTTCGCCCGCGAAACCAGCACCACGCCATCGAGTTTCCTGGCCTTGATATAGGCGCGCAGGCGGGCGAGTTTCTCCACCGTCTCGGTCATGACGAATATCCGTCCTAAGGACGGCTCTCAATGGGGTTTAGTGGGGTCCTGAACTGGCACTTCCCGGGCCTGCGGGAGGGGCACGGCCGGGGGCGGCTCGGGAGGGGCCACGGCCTGGCGGCTGACCGCGCCATCGACCGGGGGCTGCGCGGGGTGCTCGTCGCCCTGATCGGTGTCCATACCCTTCTTGAACTGGCGGATGCTGCCGCCCAGGCTGCGCATGATCTCGGGAAGGCGACGGCCGAAGAGCAGCAGGGCGACGACCAGGATGATGATCCAATGGCTGCCGCTGCCGAGGTCGAATATGGCTGGCACGAGCTGCGTCGACGGGTCCATAAGTGCCTCCTCGGCAAGGGCGCGAAGGATAGCTCCTAGGGGGTGACTGGCAAGCCCTCCGCACGCCTCATGTGCCGCGCGCGCGCACGCCGTGATGCATGCAGGCGCATGTCCGGCCCGTGGACGCGGGCCGGTGACGCTCTAGCCTGCGCCGCCACCGGAGTGACGACCATGGACCTGCGCACCCTGATCCGCGACGTGCCCGACTTCCCCAAGAAGGGCATCATGTTCAAGGACATCACCCCCCTGCTGGGCCATCCGCAGGCGCTGGCGCAGGCGATCGCAACGATCAGCGCAGCGCACCAGGGCCTGGGCATCACCAAGGTGGTGGGCATCGAGAGCCGCGGTTTCATCATCGCCCCGGCGGTGGCCCTGCAGCTTGGCGCCGGCTTCGTGCCCATCCGCAAGCCCGGCAAGCTGCCGTGGAAGTCGATCAAGCAGAGCTACGGCCTGGAGTACGGCACCGACACCGTCGAGATCCACGAGGACTCGGTGACCAGCGCCGACCGCGTGCTGATGGTCGACGACGTGCTCGCCACCGGCGGCACCATGGAAGCGGCGATCACCTTGGTCACCAAGGTCGGCGGGCAGATCGTCGGTTCGGCCTTCCTCATCGACCTCGCATTCCTCGGCGGTGGGAAAAGGATCGGGGGGAAGGTATTCAGCGTGGTGACGTACACCTGACGGCGGCAGACCCGAGACTCGTTTCTCGCGACGGGCTTCCTCGGGTCGCGTTGACCTCCGCCTGTCGTTCGCGACGCAGCCTCAAGGCGCAGCGGCCTTGCCCAAATACAGGATCACCGTGCTGCGCGGGCCGACCACCAGCGGTTTTTCGAAGCTGACGATCGTCGCGCTGATCAGCTCCGGCGCGCTCGCCACCCCCGCCGGTGCCGGCAGGGCGAAGCTCTTGCCGACCGTGCAGTTCATGCTGATCAGGTAGTCGCCGTAGCGCAGCACGTAGAAGTCGCCCTTGCCGGCGGCGGGGTGCTCCTGGCCCGGGCTGAACCTGTCGCCGGGCGGCACCAGGGCGATCGGCTGCTTCTCGCCGGCGAACGCGGAATGCAGATCGCCTGGATAGCGCAGGCCGCCGTTGCCGAAGCCCATGTTCACCCAGTCGGGGCGCGTGTAGTCGTGGCCGTCCGGGGTGAACCGCACGTCCTCGCGCACGGTCGCGATGCGCTCGCCGCGGGGGTCGACCAGATGCACCCGCGCCAGGAAGTTGACCGCGTAGCGCGCACGCCAGTACAGCGAGGCATAGAACACCTCGGCGCCATGGTGGACGGCGACCACGCCATCCTCCTCGTCGCTCCAGGCCACGTCGCCCTGGCCGGGGGTCATGGGCAGGCGCAGCGCGCTCGGCGGCAGCGCGGACAACGCGGCATACTCGTCGGGGATGTGCAGCAGAGTGCGCGTGACGCGCAGGCTCTTCTCCTTCATCTCGTCGGCGACGGTGCGGAAGAACTGGTGGTCGGCGAAGAGCTGCTGCGCGATACCGATCGCCGCCGCATCGGGTGCGCTCGCCGCGGCGTAGAGCGCCGAGCCCTCCCAGCCGGCGCGCTCGCCATAGGTGACATCGCCCGGGTAGTGGGTGTCGCGCCAACCGACCACGGTCTCGATGCGCATCGCGCGGTTGCCGTCGGCGTCCAGCGCGGGATAGCGGAACAGCGCGCGCGCCGCCGTCAGCTTCTGCAACTGCGCCTGCAGGCGCGGATCGCCATCCCGCCCGGTGCCGGGCTCGCGCGTGGCGTTGAAGATGTGAGCGGCCCAGTCCAACACCTCGCCGTAGTAGCCGACATAGCCCAGCTCGCGGGTCAGGCCCTTGGCGGTGATCTGCAGGTAGTGGTCGCCCAGCGGGCGCTCGCCGCCCTGGTCGTTGTCGCTGCCCAGCCACGGCTGCAGACCGAGCGACTCGTAGAGGTAGCGCCGCGCCGCCGCCTCGGGCAGGGCCTGCGCCGGATCGAGCGCGGCCACGCCGCGGTTGGCGAGGTACAGGTAGAGGTCGTTGATCATCGACTGGTTGGTGTACTGGCGGCGGTGCCGGCGGTGCCACTCGACGCTGGCGCGCAGCATCTGCGCCCACGCCGCGCGCCGCACCGGATGCCCACCGGCGCCGTCATCGAAAGTCTCGTCCAGGTGGCCAGCGAGCGGCGCGTGCAGCAGGCGGATGGCGTTGCCCGCCGGACCCAGGCCCAGCCACTCGGCGTTGTAGACCTGCGGGTCCGCTTCGGCGATCTTCGCATCGGCACGGAAACGGCGGTAGAGTTCGTCGCCGCCGGCGCACACCCGCTCGACCACCGCCGGACGCTGGAACGCGGAGCACCACGCGACGTGCCAGCCCTCGGCGAGGAACTGCATGGCGAGCTGTCCGGGCGGATGGGCATCGCGCAGCTGCTTCGCCAGCTCGGCATCGACGCGCTGCTTGAGCTGATCCATGACCTCCGCCCCCGGCGCCTGGCGCAGCGGCGGCGTGGTGGCGACCGGCGCCGGCAGGTCGGCGGGCGGCGTGAAGCAGGGGTCGGTGTGGCTGGCGATGCGGTAGATGCCGCGCGTGGGCTGGGCGAGCGGCTTCTGGTACTGCTCCCAATTCGTGCCGTAGCCCCAGATGCGGCCTGAGGCGCGGATCTCCAGCGCGACCTGCTGCTGGCCTGCGGTCAGCGCCGCGGGCAGCGGCAGGGTGACGTGAAAGAAGCGCCCGGGGCAGGCGGGTTCGTCGCCGGCGATGTCGAGCTGGTCGACGTCGCCGAGGTGACGGTAGCCGACCTGCTTGCCGGCGCAGAACAAGGTCAGCCGCCCGAGCTCCTCGCCGGCGTCGCCGCCCCAGAAGGTCGCGGTCACATAGGTCTGACGCGTGCCATCGCAGGCCAGGGTGAAGGCCAGCGTGCCGCCATCCCAGGCGGCCGGCGCGTTGGGCAGCAGGCGGCGCGCGGGCTGATCGGCGCCGCCGCGGATGATCTCGCTGCGCACGTCCACCAGGTGGTGGCGCTGCTCGTCGGCAACGACGCCGAAGGCCAGGGTGTCGAGCGGCGGTTCGACCGCGGCGAGCGGGCCGCCGCGCAGCAGCGCAGTGAGCAGGAGCAGCAGGGCGGCGGCGGGGCAGGACATGGCGGCTCCAGGAGGCGGCGAACGGGGGGCGGTGAAAAAGGCGATGGAAGTGGTGGGTACGACGTCAGCGCGCAGCGCGCGGCGGCGGCGCGCACGAGGCGCGTGCGACCAGCGTCGGCGCGGCGACGATCACAGGCAGGGTGTCCGCTGGCGGCGGCGGACCGAGCAGCAGCGCGAGTGCGAGTTCGACCTGCTCATCGAGCAGCTGGTCGATGGTCGTGAGTGCAGGCTGGAGCAACGCGGCGAAGGGCAGGTTGTCGTAGCCGATCACCGAGACCTCCGCCGGTACCGCGATGCCGGCACGCGCCAGCACGCCAAGGAGCAGCGCGGCCTGATGGTCGTTCCACACCGCAAAGGCCGTCGGCCCGTCCGCCGCTCGGCATACGCGCGCCGCGCGGCGCGGGTCGGCCTGCCACGCGGCGAGCTCGGCCGGGCCGAAGCGCACGGCTGTGACCGTCTGGCCGAGCTCGTCCAGGGCACGCTGGTGGCCACGCCAGCGGCGTGTGCGCTCGACGTCGGCGTCGCCGAGGAAGGCCACACGGCGGTGCCCGAGCGCGAGCAGGTGGCGGGTGGCGAGCAGCCCACCCCGCTCATGGTCGCCGGCCACACTGGGCACGCGCGCTGCCGTCCCGGCCAGCACCGACCCGACCAGCACCACGCGTTGGCCGGCCTGCTGCAGGCGCACCGCCAGCGGCTCGAGGTCGCGCCGGAAGAGCAGGAAGCCGCGCGGTCGCTGACTGCGCGGCGGCAGGACCACCCCTGCGTCCTCCCCCTCGGCCAGCAGCCGGCTGACCAGGGTCAGGCCGGCGCTGCCAGCCTCGCGGTGCAGGGCCTGGAGGCAGTGGTCGAAGAAGGAGCGGTCGGGACGCGCGACCGCGACGATCAGCCCCGCGTCGACAGCGGGCAGCAGCGGCCGGCCGCCCGCGTCCCCCGCAGGTGCATCCAGGACGAAGGTCCCGACCCCGTTACGGCGTTCGACCCGCCCGGCGCGCTGCAAGGCAGCGAGGGCCTCCAGCACGGTGCGTTCCGAGGCGCCAACGCGCCGCATCAGTTCGAGGTGGGTGGGCAGCTTCTTCCCGGTACCGAACTTGCGGCACAGGGCGGCGAGGGCGGCGGTGGCCTCGGGAAGGGTGCGGCGGTGGCGGAGGGCAGGCATGGGCGACGGAGCACCTTTGTCAAAGGTAGGCAATGATGGTCAAAGGTACCGGGAGGACGGCGCGGCGTTGCAGCGGCGCGAATGCGCCTGGGCCGTTCGCCCGCGCACCGCACGCATGCAGCCGATGTGCGGCGTCCTCAGCCAGGTACCAGACGTCGCAACCAGCCTGGGGGTCGCTCCCAGGGGGGGGATGCATGCTGCGTTCAGGGATCGCGCGCGTGCAGGGGCGCAGGCACGAGCCGCGGTCACGAAAAGCAGGAACCGCGGCGGGGGCCGCGGTTCCTGGAAGATCGACCCCGGCGAGATTCGAACACGCGACCTTCGGTTTAGGAAACCAACGCTCTATCCAGCTGAGCTACGGGGTCAGGTCCGCGGGAGCTTAAGCGCCTCATCCGCATGCATAGGGGCAATCGTCCGGCGCGTGCGGCGCGAAGCCGCATGCCGATCGCCGCGCAAGGCCCCGCGCTTCCGGGCCCCACCTGGAGCACCGGCCGCCGGCTCATAACGCCCACGGCGCTCACGGCGCCGGCATCACCCCGACGAAGGCGGGACCGGCCGGGACCTTGGTGGTGGCGAGCTTGGTGAAGGCCCCGGTCTTCGCATCGACGCTGAAACTGGTGACGTAGTCGGCTTTCTGGCTGGCCACGTAGGCGAAGCGGCCGCTCGGATCGAGGCAGAAGCCGCGCGGCTGCTTGATCTCGCCGGCCGCGGTCTCGTGGCCGGTCGCGGTGAGCTCGCCCGTCGCGGCCGCGGCCGAGAAGAGCGCGACGCTGTCGTGGCCGCGGTTGGTGCCGTAGACGTGGGCACCATTGCCCGAGACCCAGACCTCGGCGGTGGTGTTCTTGCCGGTGAAGCCGGCGGGCAGCGTGCTGACCGTGGCCGGCGCGGAGAGCAGGCCGGTCGCCGAGTCGTAGGTGAAGCGGGTCATCGTGCCGCCCAGTTCGTTGATGACATAGGCGTACTTCATTGACGGCGCGAAGGCCATGTGGCGCGGACCGGCGCCGGCCGGGAGCTTGACCACCGCCGGGTCGTTCGGCGTCAGCGTGCCGGTGGTCGCGTCGAAGCGGTACTGCGCGACGAAGTCGCTGCCCTTGAGCGGCACGAACACGAAGGCGCCGGCGGGGTCGCAGACCACCTGGTGCGCGTTCACGCCGGGCTGCAGGGTCTGGGTCGCGACCTCGAGGCCGCCATCGGCGCGCACCGGCAGCACACCGACGTGGCCGCTGCCGTAGTTGGCGACGAACACCCACTTGCCCGAGGGATGCACGACCACGTGGCAGGGGCCGTTGCCGGCGGCGGGCACGTCGTTGATCCTGGTCAGCGCACCGTCGGCCTTGGCGATCGCGAACGCGGCGACCTTGCTCTCGCCTTCGATCACCGCGTACATGACGTGATGGTCGGGCGACCAGGCCAGCCACGACGGCCCCTTGCCGACTTTCTCAGTAACGCTGGCCGGGGTCAGAGCGCCGGTGGTCTCGTTCAGCACGAAGCACACCACCGTCGGACTGTCGCCGGAGACGTAGACGAAGTGCTTCTCGGCGGCGGCGCCCGAACCGGCGACGGCGACCAGGGCGGCGAGCAGGAGCGGACGGAGCATGGACATGGGACCTCGGGTGTGGGATGTAATGGAAAGGATACGGTAGCGACGGATGGGCGCTGACCAAGCTTTTGACCGCTGCGGAAGATTGGGTGAGAAGTGCGGTGTGACCGTGAGGATTACCCTTTCACGGCATGACCCTGCTTGTCGTACCACCAGCAGCCGTACGCCTGTGGGTCTCACCCATTCCCACTGTCACTCCGCACTCCGCACCTCGCACCCCCGCACCAATTTCGCATGGCGACTAGGCGCCGCTCCGCACCCGCGCGACCAAGCCTGCGAGGCGCCCGCTGAATTCACCGAAACGCAGCGCCTCGCGCGCACCTTCGAGCTGCTTGATGAGATCGCGCGCGGCGCTGGGGGCGGGCTTCACGGCGACTGCCTGCTTGAGAAAGCCCTGCACCGACTGGCTGGCGTTGAAAGCGACCTCGGCCTCCGCAAACCAGGCGGCGGCAGCGGTGCCGCGGTAGGTCCTGCCATGGTCGGCGAGCAGCTTGCGCATCGCCACCGCGTCACCTGCGAAGCCGCTGCGCACGTCCGCCTGGGCGGCGGCGAGCTGGTCGCCGGTGTCGCCGAGCGCAGCCTTGACCTGGTCGCGGTGCGCCGCGTCGACGAGCAGGCCGGGAGCGGCGACCGCCAGGGCGATCGCGGCCTTGGTGTGCGCTGGACTGGCGGCGTCGGCATCCTTGGCGAGCGCTGCGAGCAGCTTGTCGCACAATTCAGTTTCGACCTGCGGCGCGATCACCCACGAGAAGCCGATGTTGTCCGCTGCGGCGGGAAAGGTCTTGGTGAATTGCTGGCCGTGGTATTCGGCCTTGAGGGAGATCGGCCCGGCGGATTTGAGTTCGAGCGCGTAGCCGCCGCTGCTCCAGGTGGTGGCGTGGCTGCCGTCGCTGGCGGTGATGAGCACGCCGTCCTTGCCTTCGCCCATGCTGTAGAATTTGTCATCGTCGAGATCGATGTAGACCACGCCACCGACCAAACGCGCGGCACCGCGACTGCTGAGATCATGGGTCACCGACAGCCCGCGCCCATTCGGTACGGCACCGGGGCCGACCTCGCGGAAGCTGCCGATCATGTTCGCGCGGTGGCCGCGCCCGGGCTGCATGCCACCCGGGCCCGCACCGTCATCGACGATGAAGCGCACATGGCTGTCGAGCGGACCCTGCGCGCCGACGAAGGCGTTCTCGCCGCCGCCCCCGCCCTGGTAGCCGGCGAGCTTCATGCGATCCCAGGGCGACGCGCCGCTAAAGCCGGGCTTGCCCGGCTCCTCGACGTGGCCGAGGCCGTTCTGGATCATGTAAAAGGAGTGTTTGCGCGCCGCATCGAGCAGCGCGAGGTTCATGACCACCGGCGGCATCGGCTTGAGTGCTTTGACCTCCTTGAGGAACATCGCGGTGTCGGCGCTGCCGAAGATGCCGTTCGGTTTGCCGTAATGCGCGACGATGAAATCCGCCTCGGCAGCCGGATCGGCGCGGAAGCGGTTCATCAGCTCGAGGATCAGCGTCTCGGCCGGCGTCGGTTCGGCGTCGGGTGCCTGATAGACCTCGGCCGCCGCGCCCGCAGCGCTGGCGAGCAGCAGTCCCAGCGCGGCGGCGCAGTGCCGGGGGCTGATGCGGAGCGGGCGGATCGTCATGGCTGCCTCCAGCATTCCACGTCGACCAGGCCGGTCCGGCCGGAAGCGGGAATCAGCAGGCCAAGCGTCCGTCCAGACCGCTGGACGCAAGAACCAGCCGCACAGGCGCAGCGCGACCCGCTCACTGGGGTACGGTGCGGACCAGCGGTGGAACGTGGTAGGGCACGGATCGTCCGCCAGATGCGGACGATCCGTACTCTACCAGCTG
>JACDGQ010000791.1 GCA_013821615.1 Planctomycetota bacterium | reverse complement strand
TGGTTGCGGCCCAGCACGGCCACCGCCGCGCCGGCCTTGGCCAGCCCCTCGGCGAGCGCGCCGCCGAGCACGCCGGTGCCGCCCACGACCACGGCGACGTCCTGGGAGAGATCGAAGAGGGTGCTGGCCACGGGGCTTCCTTTCGGCGCTGCGCGCTGGGGTCGCGCATACTACCAGTCGAGCGTTTCGCGCAATCGTCGGGGGCTTTGTCAGGTCGTTGGCTGAAGCGGCCATGACCGCCCCTCGTCAACCCGGCGACTGGGTGAGGCGCGTGTGCGAGGAACGCGCGGCGAGGCGAACCTGTGGGAGCACGAGGGCCGGAGATCAGTTCCCGATCTGGAACGGTTTCGAGCTGCGAACGGCGAGGTTCGAGACTCGCACCTCGCGACTTTTCCCTCGTGGCTCGCGCCTCGCGCGTGACGCGTCAACCGTCCCCGGCGAAGCCGATGATATTGCGGCAGCGCTCCTCGACGGCCAGGCCGGCGGCGGTGGCGTCGGCGCGCACCTGCGCCCGTTGCTCGGCGCCGCCAGGCAGGGTGCAGCGCAGGATGCGGCCGGTGCCGCGTTCGTAGCCCAGCAGGGTGATGCGCGCCAGGCGCTCGTAGCGCACCGCGCTGGGGTCCTCCTGCTGGCCGTATTCCTCCTGCCAGGCGAGGATGATGGTGGCGATGCCCAGCTCGCGGGCCGTGGCCAGGAAGGCCGCGGGGTCGGCTTTTTCGATGTAAACCATGGTTACGAGAGTGTCTTGATCGCCGGGATTCCGACCAGTACAAACCAGCCGTGCCCGACCCCGCATCCCAGCCCGACCCCGCCCCGGCCGCACGTCCCGCCGCCGCTGCCAGGTTGCTCGCACCGTGCCGGCGCCTGCTGGTGCTGGCCGGTGCCGGGCTGAGCGCGGATGCCGGGGTACCGACCTTCCGTGGCGCGGGCGGGCTGTGGCAGACCCACAACGTCGAGGAGCTCGCCAGTCCCGCGGCCTTCGCGCGCAATCCCGAACTGGTGTGGGAATGGTACCGCGAGCGCCGCCTGACCGTGGCGATGTCCGAGCCGCACGCCGGGCAGCGCGCGGTGGCGCTGCTCAAGGAGCACTTCCCCGGCGGCGAGGTGCTGGTCGCGACCACCAACGAGGACGATCTGCTCGAACGCGCCGGCGTGGTCCCGGTCATCCACCTGCACGGCTCGCTGTTCGACACCATCTGCGCCGACGGCTGCGGCTGGGCGCGCCGCGACAGCGAAGACAACTCGCTCAGCATGCGCCCCTGCCCGCAGTGCGGCGCGCTGACCCGCCCGGGCTCGGTGTGGTTCGGCGAGGCCCTGCCGCCGGGCCTGCTCGACGCGATCCGCGCCTTCGACGCCGACGGCTGCCTGATGGTCGGCTCGTCGTGCATCGTCCAGCCGGTCTCGGCCATTCCCTCCGACATGGCGGTGGCGCGCCTGCCGGTGGTCGAGGTCAATCTCGAGGAGACGCCGTTCACCGGCCTGGCCACCTGCAGCCTGCGCGGCACCGCCAAGGACGTCATGCCGCCGCTCGTCGACCTGCTGACCTCGAGCACGGTCAGGGACCAGAAGCGGCGGATCACCTGAGTTTCACGCCTGGCATCCTTTGTTGTGATGGAGCGGGCGGTGCGCCATGGACGGGGTTCTCGGGTGGGAGGGTGCGGAGTGCGGAGTGCGGAGTGCGGAGTGACCGTGCTCATGACGTTTGCGGCCGGCATCGTGGGGATGATCCGCTCACTAGGCGCAGTCGCCCACTGCTGCATCCCAGGCCGCCCGCCGCGCAGCGGAAGGCTGTCCACCGCACTCCGCACCCCGCACTCCGCACTCCGCACGGTCGTCTGCCAGCGCACGGTTGTTCGGGATGAGCGGCCTCGCCGAAGCCTTCCATGCCCATGCCGCCGCGCTCCTGCCCGAGGCCGGGACGGTGCTGCTGCTCGCGGTCAGCGGCGGCGCGGACAGCATGGCGCTGTGGGACCTGCTGGTGCGCGCCGACCGCTGGCATCTCGCGCTCTTCCACCTCGATCACGGGCTGCGCGAGGATGCGCCACGCGACGCGGAGGTGATCCGCGCCCAGGCGGCGGCCTACGCGACGTCCGGCTTGCTGCCGACGCGCCTGATCGTGGAACGC
>JACDGQ010000075.1 GCA_013821615.1 Planctomycetota bacterium | reverse complement strand
GGCCAGGCCTGCGCGCAGCCACGGCAGCAGGCGCGCATCCGCCGCGCCGCTGCTTGCGGCTGGCAATGCTTCGAGCGCGGCCGCGCGCACCGCGGCGAACGGACTGCCGGTCGCCAGTGCGCACGCCTGCTCCAGCATGGCCGGCATGCCGCCAATGGCGCGGCGCCACGTTAGGAGGACGTCCGAACTGAGCTCCACGCCCTGATCCGCATGGTGGTTGGCGATGATCAGCGCCGCGAGCAGCGGGTGGAGCTGGATGGTGGCGTCGGGGAAAGCCTGGGGCAGCGCTGCCGCCAGCACCGCCGCGGTCGGCAACACGCCCGCGCCGATGACCAGATCGTGGCCGCGCATCGTCACCCCGGACGCATCCGCCTCGAGCCAGGCCAGCGACGTCGGCACCTGCGGGGTCCCGGCGGCGGCGGCGAGCAGGTCGAGGATGGCGCCGGCATCCGCAGCATCCACCTCGTCGAGGAAGGGCACCGGCAGCGCCGCCCCGGTGAGGGCATGCAGAGCGAGCGCCGCGCGCACTATCGGCACCAACGCGCCGACGCGCTGGAGGATCGCCTGGTTGGCCTGCAGCGCGAGAGCGAGCGCGCCGGCGGGCAGGTGGTGCTGCGTGTGCAGGCGGCCGGCAAGGCCGGGATTGCCGAGGTGGGCGAGGATGTGCTCATCCGTGGCCACCAGCCAGGCGCGCGCACTGCGCCGGATCCACAACGGCATGCCCGGCCACCTCGGGGTGATCTCGACCGGAGCCTGGCGCGCTGCCTCGATCCTGCCGCCGTCGTCCGGCCACGCGGTGTGCAGCCACGCGTCCAGCGCGGGCCCTGCCGGAACCGCGAAGACCGCATCCGGTAGCGGCAGGCCGGGCGTGATCGCCAGCCACGCCGGACCGTCCAACTGCGCGAGCACCTGGGTGTCCGTTCCCCACGCGTCCGCGACCAGCGGAGCGGCGGCAACGCGTGCGGCCAGCGCCGCCAGCGCGGTGCCATCGATGCCGATGGCCGAAAGCGCGAGCGCATCGGCCGGGACCTCGGCCTCCAACACCGCGGTATCCAGCGCGCGCAGCGGCAGGTGGGCGCCGGGCAGCTCCAGGGTCTCGTCGCTGCGTCCGCTGGCCAGACTCAGCGCCCCCCGCAATGCGCCGACGCCGCTCGCGCGCGCCAGAGCCACCGCCCCGGGGACACCCAGAGACGCGATCAGCGCCAGCGCGTCCGCCTTGACGGTCGCATCGGCCGCGTCGGCGTCGACCGCGGACAGCTCCGCCGCGGCCGCGCCGCCGAGCAGCGTTGTGCCGCGGGGGGCAAGCAGCACCCCATCCTGAGCGGCGGTCCCCCAGTGGGTGCGCGTGCGCCCTAGGACCACGCCATCGCCAGCGGCTTGGGCGGGAACCCGCTCCGGCACCTGCACCGCGTGGTAGTCATCACTCTGACCCAGCCGCATGCGCACGTACGCGACGAGGTTCTGGGCGATGATGCGGTCGGCTCGCTGCCGGTCGCGCGCGGCCGCGGCCGGAACACCCTGCAGCAGCGGCGCCGCCGGAGCATCGAGGTCGAGGCGGAAGACCGCTTCCTGGCCCATGGCGACGGTGAGCCCGGTGAGGTGCGCGCACAGTCCCATCAGATCGATGCCGGTGCGGTCCGCGCCCTGAGCGATGAGGTCACGCAGACGTTGACGGCCCGCGTCGTCGAGGGCACGCGCCGCGAGCGTCCCGTACCAGCTCGCCGCGAAGCGCGCGCGCAGTCGCGGCACATCGGAGGCGCGCACCACCAGTACCGGCCCGGCCGGATCCGCCCCCGAGGTGGGCGGCGGCTCGGACGCGACTGCGCTGCCGCCCGCGCAGGCCAGCGCGAGCAACAGCGCGAGCGGGACGCGCTGGCTGGACAGACCGCACGGGCGCACGCCCTGACGTGGCCGGCGCTCGCGGGGACCCGCGCTGCGCACCTGAAAGCAATACATATGGGAGAGAGTCATGGCAGTGACTGGCCAGCATCCACGCGCGCCCGCCCGCGGCAAGGGCCTTGCGGATGCGCTGTGCGCCGCCGAGCTCACGAGGGTGCACCAGCACCAGGTCCTGCGCCCACGCTCCGTGCGCGGCCGCGCGGCGGTTCAACGATCGGCGCACGTCTGCGGGGAAGCGCCGGGATAGCGCGGTGCACCCTCCGACGCTCTGGCAGGGATGACGGCGGATGGCGAAGGGACCGGTGAGTGTGGCGCGTTGCTGGACCAGATGGACTCCGCACGCCATGGGACGAGCTTGGACGTGCGGATCGCGAATCCGCTCCCGGCGCCCGTCTTCTCCCCCCGCACTTCGCGCCTCTCGCTACAGGCTTCTCGCTACTCGCCGCTCGCCGCTCGCCAGCGGCCAACCGCTACCGCCACGTCGTACCATCTCCCCTGGTTCCCTGAGCGTCCACGGCCAACCCCTCACTTCTCCACCCACGGCGACAACCGCATCCCCGGGATCGGCCGTTCCATGCCGCCATCGGGCAGCTTCCAACCGACCGAGCAGTGGCTGTCGCCCGCGCCCTGCTGATGGCGGATCTCGAGATAATAGCGGTTGCCCGCCTGCAGCGTGAGGGGCGCGGAACGCTGTTTCCCGCCGTCCCAGTTCCCGTACTTGCTGCGCGACGACCAGCACAGCACCTTGCGATGCTCCGGACTCTCGTCGCTGCTGAGCGAGAGTTCGCCTTCGTTGTCCGCGGTGATCCAGAACACGTACGTGCCAGTCTGTGGTGGCACCAGGTAGCCACGCAGACGCGAATAATAGGCTTTCCCGTCGTTGCGCGGCTCGTCCAACACAGACCACGGGCCGCTCTGGTCGGGCGCATCCTTCAGCTTGGGGTTGGTGGCCGCCGTCTTCAAGGAGTCGGTGGAAATATCCAGCCACTTTTCGTGCAGGATCGTGCCCGCGCCGGCAGGCGTGGCGACGATGCTGACCGCGACCCGCGGCGAGGTTGTGCGTCCGCCATCGGCAGCGGTGGCGACCACGCTGAATGCGGCGACATGCGCCTGCAGCCGATGGGGAGCGAGGATGAGGCGCCAGGGCGGTCGGCTGGCGCTGCCAAGCACCTGATCCCCGTCCATGAAAGCCACCGTGCTGATCTCGGCAGACGATGGCACGACCTCGGCGAGCAGATCACATGGACGGCTCGCATCCTGGATGGCATCCGCCTGCGGCAGGGTCAGCAACGCCACCGGCGGGATGGGCGCCGCCGGTGCGCCGATGGTGGCCAGGGTCAAGCCCGAGACCACCGCGTGGCCCAGGCCGCTGATGGTCAGCACCAGGGGCGTACCGGTCAGCGTGGTGCGATAGGGTCCGAGCCGGCGCCACGCCGTGCCCGGCATCGGCGGCGCACTCTCGGTACGCTCGCCGACGACCAGCGAGACCGCGCCAGCGGCGCCGTCACCGGCCACCCACAGCGTGATCTCGTAGGTCCCGGCGGGAAGGGCCTGGCTCAGCCGCACCGGGCCGCCGCCGGCGATGATACCGCGCTCAAGCATGCTCTTGCCGTCGAAATCGAGTCCGGCGCCGCTCAGCGGCGGAATGGTCGCGGCGACCGCCTCTGCCCCCAGGACCAGCCCGCCGGCGAGCGCCTGGCGCTGGCCGATCCAGGGATTGCGCTCGATGACCACGCCCTCGCCGCCGAGGTTGATGCCCCGTACGAACACCGCCTGCCCATCGCTGCGCGGCACCCAGCGCGCGGCGGTCGGCACCGGCGCTGCCAACGTGGTCGGCGGAGGCGACGCAGGATGCTTGTCGGGCGCAGCTGGGACTTCAGCGATGGGCGCCTGGACCACCACCGGCGCGGCGACCGCACGCGGATGATCGCCCCGTCCCCAGGTCAGCATCAACGCGATGCCGCCGACCAGGATCAGGCCACCGGCGACCACTCCCGCCACCAGCCCCGAGCTGCCCTGCGCGGGCGCGGACGTGCGCGGATGGGAGAGCCCGTCCGAAGGCCTTACGCGCCGCGCGCCATGCTCCGGCGTGGCGATGCGCCGCAACTGCTCGGATGGGGAGCGCGGCGCCTCCACCCGGCGCAGCTCCGGCACTGGTAAAGGCTCGGCGCCCGCGCCCGCATCGAGCGTCGCCCAGGCGGCGTGGGCGACCACGCGCGCGGCGTCCTCGCCCAGTGGTCCAAGCAACGCGCGCAGCACGAGATCGAGGCGCGCCTGCCGCACGAAGGTGGCAGCGCGCCCGCGGTCGGCCACAACCTGGGCGGTGAAGCGCCCGCGCAGCTCTTCATCCAGGACGCCGGCGAGGTGCTCTTCGATGACCGCGCTGAAGGGTCCATGCGCGCTGGCGCCGACGCTGGCATCGGGCTGCCAGTCGAGGCTGCTGCGCGCCATCACCAGGGCGTCGGCGACGTCCTCCAACGGGACGTTCTGGGCGGCAGCGAGCGCGGCGATCGGCAGCTGCTCGGCATAGTGGCGATGCAGCAGACGCTGCGCCATCAACGGCATGCGACCCAGGCGCTCGCGCACCTGATGCCCCACGGCGAGGGTCGGCACGGCGACCGCCTGTAGCTCGGCCGTTGCCACACGCGACTGAAGCTGGCGCAGCGCATCCGCGGTCGGCGCCGCCAAGCGCTGCGCCTGTTCTGGCCGCGCCACGGCGAGCAGCCATGGCAGCGGCGCCTCCGGGCATGCGGCGAGGCGGCGGCGCACCGCGCACCACACCGCCAGCGCCGCGTCGTCGACCATCACCGCATCAAGCGCGTAGGTGGCCAGCCACAGGCGCAATTCGTCATGCAACGCCTCGACCAGCTCGGTGAAGGCTGCGACGTGTCCGCTGCGCACGCGTACGGTGAGTGCGGCCAGTTCAGCGCTCATGGGACGTCCCCCCACCCTGCCGCCCCGCGCGACGGCGGGCGGCAGCGGTCCGCCCGCTCGGACGGCGCTGCCGGCTCAGTCGGTCCCCGTCACTGCGATACCCTGCGAGTCGGCTCCGGCCGATGGTGATCCGCCACCCATGCGGCCGTCGGGATGGGCCGCGACGAGGCGGCCCAGAGCGGAATCGGCTGCGGGCTGGCACCATGGCGCTGCACGAGTTTACCTGCAGAACGGAGCACCTGCCAGAGCGGCCTTTCGGAACACCGGCACCTTTCCGGTCACCTGCGTCGCGCTAGCCGTGTGGCCGCCCTCTCGACTCCATGCCAACCTTATACATGAAACTGGGCAAGGTCTTGACCGCAACCATCGTCGGCATCCGTCTCACGCCCCATGCGACGGTTACGTCATTGTTCTGCGCGGCGACTTCCCACTGGTCGACGCCGGGCAGCGCGATTCGCACGCGGTGATTCGCGAGGAAAAGTGGATCCATCCGCTCTCTCGCGCGACCAAGATCGAGAAGGCATCTGCCATTCCCTGACGATCGTGCTCAGCACACATGACTCATGGAGGCACCTCGTACCCTGGCGAGATCTCGCCAAGTCTTTGACCTTTGCAGGTTGCCTTGATTTTCAATATTTCACTGCAATTGAACGAGAGAAATAATTTAGGCTGCTGGGTTGAGCTCCCCATGTCGTAAGGTTCCCAATGACCTGCGTCCCGCGCTTTCAGCTCAGTCCAAGTCCGCCTCATGCCAAAGCCGCTCCACCGAGGATCCCGATGAACATGGCCTTCGCTCTCGCGCTCACGATCGCCGGCATCATCCTGCTGCTCATCGGTCTTGAGTCCGCTGATTCCATCCAGAACTCCTTCTCGCGGCTGTTCACCGGCCATCTCACCGACCACACGATGTGGCTGGAGGTGGGCGGCATCATCTGCCTGATCGTCGGTCTCTGGGGCTGCTACCGCAGCCGCCGCGTCTGATTCCCCGCCTTCGAGCCCCATCCATCACCAAGCACCCAGGAGTCCATACCATGGCCAAGACCGAACATACGTCCAAGACCGTCGCCGCGAAGGCGTCGAAGATCCTCAAGGACCCGAAATCCTCCAAGGCGATGAAGTCGATCGCCGCCTCGGCGCTGACCCAGGCGCCGGATCGCAAGAAGCGGAAGTAGGCAGTTAGGGGATCGTGGCCGGATCCCTCCGGTCCGATCCCCGAGGCTCGCCTTTCACTGGGCGAACCGTCCGCACCCTCTCCTTTGAAAGTATCTCATGCTCCGATGGGCCCTCATCTTCCTCGTCGTCGCCCTCATCGCTGCCGTCTTTGGCTACGGCGGCGTGTCGCGGGACTTTACGGAAATCGCCAAGATCCTCTTCTTCATCTTCATCGTGATCTTCGCGATCACCGGATTGATGCATCTGATGGGATCCGGCCGTCGCCGCTGAGCGTTGGTCATCGTGGTCCGTAGGGACATCCTCGGACCGCTGCGATCGCGAATCGATTCAATCGAGTCTTCGCTTGGAGGGCCTGCGCGGAACCCGCGCATAGCCCGCCGTCGCCACCTCAAATCCGTTTTTCATCACCCGCCATAATGTCACCCTCGGAAGACCCCCCATGCCTACCGGATCCACACATTCCGCAATTGCCCTGCGGTCGAGCTTCCCCCTCCTCGTGATGCTGATCGCGCTCGCCGCGCCAGCAGGTGCCGCGACCTCGACCTGGACCGCCGCCGGTGGGACCAGCGATTTCAGTGATGCCGCGAATTGGGACGCGTTCCCGACGCCGAACTGCATCATGGTCTTCCCGGCCGGAGCGGCCTTCGCCTCCAAGGGCGCGCCCGTCAACAACCTGATCGGCCAGACCATCGATCAGCTGAACGTGTCCGAGGCCTATGTCATCACCGGCAACGCGATCGTGTGCAAGAACATCAACGACAATAGTGCGGGAACCGTGAACATCGCGCTGCCGATCAGCACGGCCGGATCGGCGGTGCTGACGGTCACCGTGACCATCGCCGGCGCCACCCTCAACTTGTCCGGGAAGCTCACCGGCGCCGGCCCGGTTTCCTACAGCGGTCCCGGCAACAAGCGTCTGAACGGCACCATCAACAATACGCTCTCGGGCCTGTCGATCGTCGCGCAGGGCTTCCTGGTGCTGGACAGCACTGCAACCGAGGCGATCTCCGGACCGCTGCAGGTCGATAGCGGCGCGACCGCGCGGCTGGTGCGCGCCCCGGCGATCAAGAATTCCGTCGTGGTGACCGTCAACGGCACCTTGGATCTGTCGGCGACCACCGGCAGCGACGGCGCGGATACCGAACTCATCGGGGGCCTGGCCGGAACCGCCACGGCGGCCAACATCAGCCTGGGTGCGAACACCCTGGGCTGCACCGCGCAGGTCGCGCCGACCAACTATGCCGGCGGCTTCTCCGGAACCGGTGGCTTCCGCCAGTCCACCAGTGGCACCGAGGTGCTCAGTGGCACCGCGTTTCCCTATACCGGCACGACGCGGCTGGCCGGCGGCGAGATGCACATCTGGGGCTCGCTGATCGGTTCGCCGGTCATCGTCACCAGCGGCACCCTGGTGCTCGCCAACGACGCCACCGTGGGTGCCACCACCCTCAGCGGAGGCGCCAGCGTGCTGTCCCTCGACGAGACCATCTCGGCCATGACCATGCACGCCACCACGCCCAGTCTCACCATCGGCAGTGGCAGCACCTACCTGGTCGTCACGAAGTCGCCGACAAACTTCGCTCGCGTGTCGACGGCGGCGGTGAACGTGAGCGGGGCGGTCCTGAGCGTGGACACCTCGCTGTTCTCGCCGGCCCCGACTTCGGTCATGACCATCATCACCAATACCGGCTCAAGCCCGGTCGTGGGTACCTTCGCCGGTCTCGCGCAGGGCGCGACGGTGGTCTCGTCGACCAATAGCGGCACCACCTTCACCATCAGTTATGTCGGCGGCAGTGGCCACGATGTCACGCTCACCGGGGTGGCGGCCGCCAGCGATACCACGGCACCGACGATCTCGGCGATCTCGTCCGGCAGCATCACCGGCAATTCCGCCACGATCACCTGGACGACCGATGAAGCTTCGACCAGCCAGGTCGAATTCGGCCTGACCACGGCCTATGGCAGCCTCAGCACAGTCAACGCTGCGCTGGTTCTCTCCCACAGCGTGGCCCTCTCCGGGTTGGTCGGTTCGACCACGTACCACTTCCGTGTGCGCAGCCGCGATGCCGCTGGCAACCTTGCCACCAGTGCGGATGGGACCTTTGCCACCGCCGCCGATACCACCGCGCCGGTGGCCTCGACCATCACTGCCGGCAGCATCACTGGCACCACGGCCGTGATCACCTGGACGACCAATGAAGCCAGCGACAGTCAGGTCGAGTTTGGAACGACCACCGCCTATGGGACCACGACCACGCTCGACACCAGCCTGGTCACTAACCACAGCGTCACCGTCAGCGGACTGACGATTTCGACCCTGTACCACTTCCGCGTGCTCAGCAGGGATGGGTCAGGCAACCTGGTCACCAGCGCAGATGGGACCTTCACCACCACCGACGGCACGGTGCCGGTCGCGTCGACCAGCAGCGGCCACCACTGTGGTGGCGGCAGCGTGTTCGGCTTCCTGATGGTGACCCTGATGCTGTCGCTGCGGCTGCATCGCCGGGGCCGCATCCTGGTCGGCGCTCGGAGCCAGCCGCACGCGTGATATGACGGTTCCCTCCGGGACCATCCCAACGTGAAGCACAGCACAGCCCTCGTCACCTCTGGTGGCGAGGGCTGTGACTTTATTGGCACAGCCGACGTCGCCCACGGCATGCGCAGCGTCGAGGCCGAGCACCAGCGCCACGATGAGATGGGCCTCGCCCCGGGCGGGAATGCCGCGCTCGACCAACTGGTCGCGCACGCAGGACCATGTGAACGGGGGAGATGCGGTCGCGCCGGCCGCTTCTCAGCGCGCGGCGCCACGCCCCTCGACGCCGAAGCGCCGACGGTATTCGAGCGGACGCATGCCGGTGACGGCGCGGAAGGTGCGCGTGAAGTGGCTCTGGTCGTAGAAGCCGGTGTCGAGGGCGATGCTGCCGATCGCGGCGGCGCCCTGCTCGAGCAGGCGCCGCGCCATCAGCATGCGCACGCGCAGCAGGTAGGCGCTGGGCGTCAAGTGCAGCAGGCGCGCGAATTCGCGCTGCAACTGGCTGACCGACAGCCGTGCGCAGCGCGCCAACTCGGCCACGCTCAGCGGTTCGCCGTAGCGCTGCAGCACCGCGGTCAGAGCCGGGGCCAGGCGCCGGTACTGATCGGGGATGGTGCCGGCCTCGCCGCATGGACGCAGCACTCCGCAGATGCCGAAGACTGCGCCGCGCGCGTCGCGCAGCGGGTGCTTGCTGGAGAGGTACCAGAGCGGCAGTCCATCCGCGCCGGGCACCAGCCAGGGACGGTCGACCAGCGGCACGCCGCGCGCCATCACACCGCGGTCCTCGTCGACGTACTGGCCGGCCAGGGTCGGCGGCTGGAAGTCGAAATCGGTGCGGCCGATCATCCCGGCGGCGTCGGCGCAGCCGTAGAGCCGCCACAGCGCGGCGTTGACCTGGACGAAGCGGTGCTGCGCGTCCTTGACGAACAGGTAGACCTCCGGGAGGTGCTCGAACAACGCGAAGACCTGCGTGGCGGCGATGCGCGCCAGCGTCGCGGCGCGGTCGAAGGGTTCCACAGGGGCTCTTGGACGCTTCGCTGCCATGCGGCATCCATACCAAAACGTGGAGCCGCTGTCAAAGCCCTGGCCGCCCCGCGCCGCTAGGCTGCGCGCATGCCTCTGCCCCCGCCCGTGCGCTGGATCCCGCTGCTCGTCTTCGCCGCTGGGCTGGGCGGTGCCGAGCAGGTGATCGACTACAACCGCGACATCCGCCCGCTGCTGAGTGAAAACTGCTTTGCGTGCCACGGCCAGGACGCCGCGCGGCGCAAGGGTGAGCTGCGTTTGGACGAGCCCGACGAGGCACGCCGGCTGCACGAGGGCCATGCGGCGATCGTACCGGGCGACAGCAAGGCCAGCACGCTCGTCGCGCACATCTCCAGCAGCGATCCGGACGAGCAGATGCCGCCCCCGGACTCGCACCGCCGCCTCAGCGCGGAGCAGATCGCGCTGCTGACGCGCTGGGTCGCGCAGGGCGCCGTGTACCAGCCGCACTGGTCCTTCCAGCCGCCGCGGCGTGCTGATCCACCCACGGTCCGCGACGCGGCTTGGCCGCGCGGGCCGCTCGATCGCTTCGTCGCCGCGCGCCTCGACGCCGCCGGCCTCGTGCCCGCGCCGGCGACCGAACCCGCGACCTGGCTACGCC
>JACDGQ010000790.1 GCA_013821615.1 Planctomycetota bacterium | reverse complement strand
CCTACGTGGCGATCGCCGCCGGCCTGCTGCTGGTCGCCGGCGCGACCGCGGCGGTGGCGCTATCCGGCCCGCGCGCGCGGCCGGCACCGGCGACGCCCCCTGCCCAGCCGACCACCGGCAGCGAGCCGCCGCGCCCGGCCAAGAGCCGCATCGACTACGCCGTCGACCCCCTGCAGGGCTGGAAGCAGGCCCAGCACGACCCCGAATGTCCGGAATTCGTCCGCCAGGACCTCACCCGCGATGTGCAGCGCCAGCGCCAGGCGCATCTTGATGACGTCGACGAGGCGCTGGGCGCGGGCCGCCTCGAGGGGCTCGACCAGCTGCTGGCGGCGCTGCCCGCCCTGCCCGAGGACGTGGCCTTCGCCGCGCTGCGCACGCGCGAGAACGAGGTGCGCGCGCGCCTCGTCAAGGCCCGGCAGCCGGTCGTGGCCATCGCCCGGCACGAGCCCGCGCCGATGATCACGCCGTCGCCCGCGCCGCCAGCGGTGGTCCCGCCGGCGCCCGCTCCGCCGGCGTTGATCGCAAAGCCGTCGACGCCGTTCCCCGCCGCGGTGGCGCCGCCCGTATCCGGGACCCCGAACCCGGCGCCGCCGCCAGCACCACCAGCGCCGCTGGTGATCGTCCCCGACAACGATGCCACCCCGTGGAAAGCCGCTTTCCTGACCATCCTGCCCGCGGATGCGAAGCCGCGCATGCTGCTCCTCGACGGCAGCGAGACCGTTCCCGGCCACTGGCCCGGCGGGGCCGAGAACTTCTATAAATCGCCGCGGGTCGCCTCGCGCAAGCGCCAGGGCATGTACCTCGATCTCGGCGGCGCCTCGGGCAGGGACGGCGGCGTGGTGGTGCTGCTCAACCCCAACCGTTTCGACCGCAAGCAGCTGATCGTCACGCTCAGCGACAAGTCCGGCCATGTCGCGAAGCTGCCGCCCTTCACCTTCCCGACCAATGACTGGACGGCCTTCCCCATCCCCATCCCGGCGCTGGCCGGCTTCGACGCCACGCGGCTGAACATCCTCGCCATCGAGGACGACGACGCGCACCTCGACCTGCCCGAAGATGCCGGTTTCGTGCTCGGCAAGGTGGTGGTGGTCAGCGGCCGCGAGCCCATGGCGCACGATCTCGCACTGCGCCCGGCGGCGCTGGTCGCAGATGACAACCGCATCCGCAACCTGCTGCGCCTGACCGATTCGCTGATGCGCGCCGCCAAGCGTCCGCCCAAGGGCCTCGACCCGACGCGCCTCCGGCTGCTTGCCGCGGGCGACCTGGGAACGGCGTGGCGGAGCGCCGCGAGCGAGCGCCTGGGCGCGCTGTTCGCGGGCAGGACCACCCACCTCGCCGACCAGGAGCTGATCTTCACCCAGAGCTGGCTCGACGGCCTGTTCAGCGGCGCCGCGCCGGTGCTCGATCCCATGCGCGACCACGTGGTGGTGTTCGTCACCACGGGCGCGGAGCTGACCCTGCAGAAGACCGTCGCGCTGACCATCGACCGCTTCTGGAAGCTCCGCCTCGCGGCCTGCATCGCGCGCGGCATCCTGCCGGTGGTGGTGCTGGGTCCGACGCGCGTCCCGGATGAGCAGCGCCCCGACGCCGAGAAGCTGTGGAGCGGCGTCACCGACCTGGTCACCGACACCCTCAATGGCGGGGTGCCGATCATCGACCTGCGCCCTGCCGGCGCCGACGGCGATGGCGACAAGCTGGCCGCGCAGATGCTGGCGGATGGGTATCGGGAGCTGGTGTATGCGCTGCGCAGGATCGGGGCGGCGCGCTGAAGTTCAGCCAGACACGGGCCACGAGACACGAGACACGAGACACGAGACACGGGACACGAGCGGGGGAAGGTCGCACACGAATTCCAAGGCTGATACGTGCCCGCACATCCTTGCACACCACGGAAGCTGTGTCTCGCGTCTCGTGTCTAGGGTCCAGGGTCCAGGATCTCCCCCTCTTCCAAACGTCAGCATCCCTTGGAATCTCAACCACCACCCATGCGCACGCTCCGCCTCGCCACCCGCTCCAGCCCCCTCGCCCTGTGGCAGGCACGCCATGTCGCAGCGGGGCTGCGCCGCGCGCACCCCGGGCTGCGCGTCGAGCTGGTGCTGACCACGTCGAGCGGCGATGGCGACCAC
>JACDGQ010000789.1 GCA_013821615.1 Planctomycetota bacterium | reverse complement strand
GTCCTGGTAGATCTCCACGATCTCCTCGATGCCCTCGACGGCCTGAAGGTGCTGGCGCTTGACTCAACTTGAACACCGGTTCTGAAAGAAGCGTTGTGGGTCAACAGCTTGCGCGACCGTAAGTAGCCCTTAGCACCACACCGAGCGGTGCTGGGACGGGGTGGGGCGATCAGGCCGCGGTGGCGTCGTCGCGGACGTTGGGCGGCAGCGCGATGCGAGCGGCCTTGAACAGCGGGCCGACGACGCCGGTGGCGGGCGTGCGCAGGGTCATGTGCTGGCCGCCCTTGCTGATCGCGACCTCCTGCAGCCGATCGAGGTCGCGCAGCACATCGCCCCACTCCGGGCGCAAGCCCACCTTGCGGCAGCGCTCGTCCAGCTCCTTGCGCAGGATCAGGGCGAGGAAGGAGCAGAACACGTGGCCGCGGATGGCGGCGTCGGATTGGTGGTAGATCGGCCGCGTGCGCATGAGGGCCTTGGTCGTGCGAAAGAGCTGCTCCACCAAGATCAGATCACGGTATCTGAGGACGGTCTGCAAGGGCGTGAGGCGGGCGTTGGTGCGCAGCACGAAGATGCCGTCGTAGCGCGCCTCGTCCGCCAGCTTGCCGGGGTCGATCTCGAAGGCGCGCTGGTCTGTGGTGGTGCGCAGGTAGCGCCGGTAGGCGGAGTTGCCGACCAGCGCCTTGTCACCGCGCTTCAGTTGCTGGTCCAGCGCCGCCACGATGGCGCGGCGGTCGGCGGCATCCTTCTCGGCCTCGGCCTCGTTGCGGCAGACGATGTAGCGTCGGCCCTCGACCTTGACCTCCTTGACGAAGAGCTGGGTCTGCTCGCCGCCGACGCGCTCGATGCACAGCGGGGTGAAGGGCCGGCTGTCCGCGAGCACGACGGTGCGCACCAGCGTGTCCGTGCGCTCGCGCGCGCCAAGCACGTATTCGAGGCCGCGCTCCTCCAGAGCGGCGATGGTGGCAGCCGAGATCATGCCGCGGTCGGCCACGACGCAGACCCGGCCGATGGCAAAGCGCGAGCGCAGGCGATCCACCACGGGCAGCAGGACCCGCACGTCGGCCGTGTTGCCCGGCCACAGCTCCGAGCAGACTGGCCGACCCTCGGCGTCGATCACCACGCCCACGATCATCTGCATCAGGTCGGGGCGGTGATCCTTGGAGTAACCTCGCTCGCCCAGCGTCTTCCCGCCAGCCCCCGTGAACGACAGCGACGTGGTGTCCAGGAACACCACCGAGAGCTCGCTGAAGAGGTCGCGCCGCCTCTCGAACAGCTGCTCCTCAACCAAGTCCTTCATCGTGCGCGGGGCGAACGGCGTCGCCCCCGCCTGCTGCTCGGGCGGCAGCTCCTCGCCCAGCCAGGCCATGGCGCGGTAGAGCTGGTGCAGCGCCAAGCCGTCCACGTCGGGGATGGCGTAGTCGGCCAGCCACTTCTCGCAGGCCCGATCCGAGCCCGAGACCATGAGCCGGTGCAGCACGGTGGTGAACACCGCGCGCTCGACCGCGAACTCGAAGCCGCGCGAGGCGAGTAGGTCTTCGATTACCGTCTTGCAGCCGGTTTCCTTCCACAGCCGCCCGAACAGCAGAGGGGCGCCGATGCGCGTGCACGCGAGCTGATCCGGGTTACCCGCTGCGAGCTGGGACAAGATCACGGTGCGCTCGGCGTAGCGGGCGACCGAGCTGGCCAGGCGCTCCAGTTCACCTGACGCGACGACGGCCTCCTTGCGGCCCAGGTTCTTGATGATGCGCTGCTTGGCGCGGCCATCCTCGCGCACGCTCTCGACGAGGTACAGGTAGGTGTAGCCGTTGATGCGCTTCTCGCGGACGAACACGCTGGATTAGCAGCGGAGTAGGCCTGGATTCGTCAAGCGAAATCGGCATAGCGGGCGCGGAATTTAGCACTACACCTTTTTGCCGCCTCAACCCCGGCCTAAGCAGATCAACGACTTACAGGCCGGTTGGGGCCAAAATCGGCCTGTCACTGTTCAAGTTGAGTCATAGGATCAATCGGTTCATAGCTCCTACCTCCCCAAGCTCGGCCCCTGGCGCTGGCTCTCCCGTTCCGCCGCCTGCTGCCGCCGCGACGCCTCGCTCGCCTCCCGGGCCCTGCGTCCGGCCTCCTCCACCC
>JACDGQ010000788.1 GCA_013821615.1 Planctomycetota bacterium | reverse complement strand
GCCGGCGCCCGCCCGGCGACCACCGCCGTGAGGTAGGACAGCTCCTCGGCGAAGGCGGCGTCGTCGGGGAAGCGCGCCGCGGCCAGCTGCGCCGCGGCCAGGGCGTTGGCGTCGGCGTGGGCCACCGCGGCGTTCCAGGCGATGGCGAAGTACAGCGGCTTCTGGTCGAGGACCTCGCGCCAGATGCCCAGCACCGTGGCGAACCATGGCGGGTCCAGGTATTTCGCCGCGCTGCCGATGAGCTCGGCGGTGGCTTCCGAGGTGGCGCGGTCGCCGAGCGCCCGGACCGCGGTGAAGAGCGCGCGTAGCTGCGCCTGATCGTGGCCGGCGAGGGCGATGAGCAGCTCGGCGTGGCGCACCGCGCGCTCGCCCTGGGTCGAATCCAGGCCGAGGGCGCGGCACTGCGCGACCGCCGCGCGCAGCGGCGCACCCAGGCGCACCACGCGCTCTGCCGTGAAGGCTCCGGGCTTCTGCCGCCACAGCTCGTTCGACACCGCGCCCGTCCAGTACGGGATGGACAGGTGGATCCACGGCAGGTCGCGGGGCAGCTGGACGAGGCCCGGCAGGCGCTGGCGGTGGTCGTGCTCGAGGGTGGTCGGGAAGGGCGCGGCCTCGGCCATGGCGCGCAGCGAGTCGCGGCCGATGACCGCTTCGTCGAGCGCGGCGCTGGTCGCGTAGGCGGCGAGGAAGCCGGCGGGCTCGCCGCCGTTCGGCACGAAGCCGACGCTGTCGATCCACTCCTCGGCGAAGGCCGTCCAGCCGCGCACGTCGGGATCGCTGGCGAGCAGCCCGGGGCCCTTCTCGGAGAGCAGCAGGCCGAGCACGTCGCCGACCAGCCCGCCGCTCAGGCCGCGGTACTGCGCGATCCACGGGTTGCGGTCCCACTCCTTCTGGTCGAAGCGCGTGTCCAGCCACTGGCGCACGCCGGTGGTCTGCTTGGCGAGCGCGGGGAAGAGCAGCCGGGCGATGACCTCGTGGCGCAGCGCGGCGTGGTGCTCGTCGTCGAGCGCGCCCGCGAGCATGGTGGCGAAGCGCGGCAGCGCCTCGTTCTGCTGCTCCTGCGGATGCGCCGCGAGGTCGCCGTCGAGCAGCGCGCGCGCCGCGGCGCCCGCCTCGTCCCAGCGTTCGGCGCGCGCCAGCAGGCTGACCATTTCGATGCGGTACAGCAGCCGGGTGCCTGGGTCGCTGATGTGCGCCATGCTGCGGCGCTTGTAGTCGAGCGACTGGTCCCATTCGCCGGTGCGCCGGTAGAGTCCGGACAGCTCCTCGTAGTTGGCCGAGTCCTCGTCGCCGCCGGCGATCAGCGCTTGCATGGTGGCGATGCCGCGATGGTGGGTGTGGAAATACCAGTCGCGCTCGACCTCGATCATGGTCGCGGCGTAGGCGCGTTCGGCGAAGATGCGCCAGCTCAGCACCCAGGTCGAGCGCGTGTTCTCGCCCTCGAAACGCAGCGCCAGGCTGACCTGGGTGGCGTCGAACGGACGGTTCGGATCGAAGTGCTTGTAGAGCTGCTCGAGGCTGTGCGGCAGGTCGGGCGCGGTGAACTCCAGCGGCTGGCCGGTCTGCAGCACGAAGCTGTGCCACTGCTCGTCATCCTGCTTCTCGGCGAAGGCCGCGGCGGCGTGCCCGGGCAGGTGGATGACGTAGGCGATGCGTCCCTGCGCGGCGGCGATGTCGCGGTAGAGCTCGGCGAGATCATCGCAGTCGCCGCGGAACATCCCGCAGGTGGTGGCGGCGCAGGTCTGCGCCGAGGTCTGGTGGATGTCGCCCTTGTTGGTGGCGTTGCCGACCAGCAGCGGGTGCGCGGGATCGGGGCTGTCGAAGACGTAGGTGAAGAGGTGCTCGCCGATCAGGTCGAGCTCGGCCGGCGAGGGCAGCGCCTGCGCGGCCTCGCGCACGAAGCGCGCCGCGTCGGCAGTGTCGTCGGGCCGCGACGGGGTGAGCGTGCCGTGCGGGCCGACCAGGCGCACCGGGTCGCCGTTGAACTGGGTGATGAGGATGTGCGGCGGCACGAAATCGCTGACCACCGCCGGGGTGATGCCGGCGCCGTGGTCGGGGATGGCCGCGCGCCACGCGTCCTCGTCGGCGTGGAAGCCCTGGCCGGGATCGGGCGCGCCCGCCTGCCAGC
>JACDGQ010000787.1 GCA_013821615.1 Planctomycetota bacterium | reverse complement strand
CCGTCCTGCCCGCCTGGGCGCCTGCCTGCTCGCCCTGGCCGGAGGCGCCGCCCTGCACGCCGCCGATGAGCCGGCCACGACCATCACCGACGCCTTCGCCAAGGGCAGCTTCGGCGGCGACCTGCGCTACCGGTTGGACGACTACAAGGACGATCGCTTCAGCAAGGACACCGCCGTCGCCTCGACCTTCCGTACCGCCCTGCACTACGGCACCAAGGCCTTCCACGACGTCAGCGGCTACGTCGAGCTCTACGACAATGCGGTGATCGGCAACGATCTCTACAACGACACCAAGCTGTTCAGCACCGGCACGTCGAACACCAACGGCGTGAACCGCCCGTTCATCTTCGATCCGCCCGGCCGCGGCGTGAACGAGATGTACGGCAAGTTCGCGGACAAGGACCTGTGGGACACCACCATCAAGGTCGGACGCCAGCTCTTCACCATCAACGATGAGGTGTTCATCACCGCCAGCCGCTACCGCCAGAACAACAACCGCTTCGACGCCGCGACCGTGGAGAGCCATCCGCTGGTGCCGGCACTGACCGTCCAATACGGCTATCTGTGGAACAACATCGACGTCTCGGATGCGTCGAATCCGCTGCGCACCCAGGTCGGGAACGTGAAGTACTCCATCAAGGACGTCGGCAGCTTCGGCGTCTACGGCATCCTGCTGCGCTTCCGCGACGAGTCGCGCGCCAACGCCGGGTTCGCCTCCGGCGATGTGGCGACCGAAGGCATCCGCCTCGACGGCCCGTTCAAGATCGACGACAAGTGGAGCGTCATCTACGAGGCCGACCTCGCCCAGCAGAAGGATACGTCGATCAACACCGCGCACATCGACGCCAAGTACCTGCTGGTCCACGCCGGCCTGAGCTACGAGCAGTGGTACCTGAGCGCCGGCTACCGCCGGCAGTCCGGGCAGAGCTCTTCGTCCGATCACCAGTTCGAGGCCTCCCAGCTCGGCTATCCGTGGCCCTGGCGCGGCAACACCGAGCAGATGGTGCTGACCCCGGTCGACGGCCTCAAGACCATCATGGTGTGGGGCGGCGGCGCCATCCCGCAGGTCGACGGCCTGAGCTTCGATGTCTGGTACTTCAAGTTCGACTCGGAACAGAACAGCATCTCGTACGGCTCCGAGTACAGCGCCGCGCTCAACTACGTCATGCCCTTCGACAAGAAGTGGTGGCTGAGCGGCCTGATCGCCAAGGCCAAGGACGGCGACCAGGGCAACGGCGATTTCGGCGACTCCACCCGCGCCGTGTTCATGACCGGCTACAGCTTCTGAGACCAGAGCCGCCCGCCGCCACACACGGCGGGCGGCCCATGGTCTTCTGGGATCACGCGTCTGGCGTCTCCCCTCTCGCCACCCGTTTTCCGCCGCTTGCCTTCGAGCCTCCACTATCTCCTCTTCCTTGCTTCCTCGCTTCCTCGCTCCCTCGCTTCCTCGCTTCATCGCTTCCCTGCTCCCTGCTCCCTCGCTCCCTCGCTTCCTTGCTTCATCGCTTCCCTGCTTCCCTGCTCCCTGCTCCCTGCTCCCTCGCTCCCTCGCTCCCTCGCTCCCTCGCTTCCTTGCTTCATCGCTTCCCTGCTCCCTTTCTCCCTTTCCCCCTCTCTCCCCTTCCCGGATCCCCCCGCCCATGCCCGTCCAACCCGCCGCGAGCCTCGACCTCGCCACCCTCGCCGCGCGCTATCGCGCCGGCGCGAGCCCGGTCGACGTGATCGCCGAGGTCTATGCACGCATCGCTGCCTATGCGGATCCGGCGGTGTGGATCCATCTGCGTCCGCTGGCGGCAGTGCTGGCCGAGGCGCGCGCCCTGGCCGCGCGCGGGCCCGCCGGCCTGCCGCTGTTCGGCGCGCCCTTCGCCATCAAGGACAACCTCGACCTCGCTGGCGTGCCGACCACCGCCGGCTGCCCGGAATTCGCGAACCTGCCTGGGGAATCCGCAGCGGTGGTCGCGCGCCTGCTGGCGGCCGGCGCGCTCGCCATCGGCAAGACCAACCTCGACCAGTTAGCCACCGGCCTGGTCGGGACGCGCACCCCCTATGGGACGGCCCGCAACCCCTTCGACGCGCGCTACATCCCTGGCGGATCCAGTTCGGGATCGGGCGCCGCGGTCAGCGCCGGGCTGGTGAGCTTC
>JACDGQ010000786.1 GCA_013821615.1 Planctomycetota bacterium | reverse complement strand
CATCGGTCTGCCGCAGGCGTGGGCGGGCACCGCCAACGGCTCCGCCGACGGCAATCCGGTGCAAGCCGGCGGCCGCGCGGTCTGGCGCCTCGACCAGGTCTGCCCGGCGGAACCCGCGCAGGTCGCCAATTACCATCCGCTGACCTGGGCTGACGGCTGGTGGATCGCGGCCAAGGACGGCTTCGGCGGCCAGCCCAAGACCGAGATGCGCGACCGTGGCGTGCGCATGGAGTTCCGCGCCTCGCACAGCTCCTCGCCCGGCGAGAAGCTGTGCGGGCTGGTCTTCATCGCGGCGAAGGCCGGCGACTACCGCCTGGCGGGTAGCGCCGAACTGCATCTGTGGGATGGCGGCAACCCCACGCGCCTGACGTTGTGGCGCAAGACCCCCAAGGATGCGCAGCAGATCGCCAGCACGCCGCTGAAGAACGGCGAGCGCTTCGACCTCTCCGCCTGGAGCGCCACGCTCGCGGCCGGCGACGAACTGGTGCTGCTGCCGCGCATCGAGGGCATGTTCACCGGCGGCGACGTGACGCTGCGCGACCTGACCGTCAGCCCGGGCGCCGCCACGCCGAGCTGGCGCCTGCCCACGGTGTGGGAGGGCGCCCGCACCGGCGCCGCCGAGGGCAACCCCATCGCCGCCGGCGGCAAGCCGGTGTGGCGCCTGGACCAGCTGTGGCCTGCCGATCAATTCATCATCGCCGCCAACTACAAACCACTGGTGTGGTCCGGCACCGAGTGGATCGCCGAAACGCACGGCCAGGGCGGCCAGCCGGCCATGCGCGTCGCCGACGGTGCGGTGTCCATCGCCGCGCGCGGCGCGTGGAGCGGTGTGGACGGGCAGCTGCCGCGCACCGGCGCGCTGGTGTTCATCGCCCCCAGTGCCGGCACCTACCGCGTGCGCGGCAGCGCGCACTGCAAGCCCTGGGAAGGCGACGCGAAGTCCTTCCCCCTGGTGGTGCTCAAGAAGGACACCCAGCGGGCCGCCGAGGTGCAGCGGATCGAGCTGCCACGCGACGACACGCCGGTCGCCTTCGACCTCGAGGTCGATCTCACCGCTGGGCACGAACTGCTGCTGCTGCCGCTGATGCCGCACTGGCACAACGCCGCGACGGTGCGCATCGATGCGGTCGAGGTGACGCGCAAATGAGCCCGCGCCGCGGCCACGCGGGTACCGCCGCCCCGGCACCGCGCCCATGAGCGTCACGCTCAAACGCATCGCCGAGCAGTGCGGTCTGTCGCTGCAGACGGTGGGCGCCGTGCTGGGCAGCCGCGCCCACCTCTTCCGCCCCGAGACCCGCGAGCGCGTCCTGCGCGCGGCCGCGCAGCTGGGCTACCGGCCCAACAGCGCGGCCAAGGCGATGCGCAGCGGCCGTTTCAACTGCGCGGCCCTGGTGCTGAGCGACAATCCGTGGCGCAGCACGCTGTTCCGCGAGCAGGTCGCCGGCATGGACCACGCGCTGCTGGCCGCCGGCATGCACCTGGCGCACGCGCTCATCCCCGAACACGACCTGCGCGAGCGTGGGCAGGTCCCCAAGATCCTCGGCGAGCTGATGGCCGATGGCCTGCTGATCAATTACAACACCGGCATCCCCGCCCCGCTCGAGCGCGTCATGGCCCAGCACCGCCTGCCGGCGATCTGGATGAACGTGCGACGCGAGCGCGACTGCGTCCACCCCGATGACGAGGGCGCCGGCCGCCTCGCGACCGAACACCTGCTGGCGCTGGGCCACCGGCGCATCGCCTACGTCGACTACAGCCACGCCACCGCGCAGCCCGATCAGCACTACAGCGCCGCCGACCGCCAGGCCGGCTACGCGCAGGCGATGCGCAGCGCCGGGCTGGCGCCGCGCAGCATCGGCTCGGCCCACCAGCTGGGCCACGCTGAATACCTGCCGACGGTGCGCGCCTGGCTGGACGCGGCCGATCGTCCGACCGCGCTGGTCACCTACTGCGGGCGCGAGGCCGGCGCCGCCCTGTACGCCGCCGCGCTGCTCGGCATCGCCGTGCCGCGCGAGCTCGCCATCGTCGCCATCGACGACCACCCGGTCGATCCCTGCGGCGTGCAGCTCACCACCGTCTTGCTGCCGCGCTACGAACTCGGCGCGGTGGCGGTGGAGCTACTGCTGGAGCGCATCGCCGCGC
>JACDGQ010000785.1 GCA_013821615.1 Planctomycetota bacterium | reverse complement strand
CGCATGGCCGCGAAGTCGTCGTTGCCGGGATCGCCGTCGCCGGCCTCGCCACGGATCTTGAAGCGCCGGTAGGCGTCCTTGTTGGGCACCCCGGAAACGAACTGCACCAGGCTTGCTACCACGTGCGTGCCCTGCAGGTGGGCGATGTCGAAGCCCTCGATGACGCGCGGCGGCGCCGCCAGGCCCAGGTGCGCCTGGAGGCGCTCCATGCCGGCGTGGATATCGATGGTCGGCGCCGCCGGCTCATCGTAGTCGCGCAGGCGGCCGCGCTCCTTGAGCCGGTCGATGGCCTGGATCTGGTCGCGGCAGCGCGCCGCGTCCTCGAAGCGCAGCTCGCCGGCGGCGCGCTTCATGCGCTCGCGCAGGGAACTGACCACGGTGCCCTTATTGCGGCCGCCGATGAAGGCGCGCAGCGCGCGGATGTCCTCGCCGTAGTCGGCCTGCGAGACGCGCGTGGTGCACGGCGCCGAGCAGCGCTTGATGTGGAAGTTCAGGCACGGCTTGAACGAGCGCCGCCCCGGATCGTCCTCGCGCAGGTCGAGGTCGCAGACGCGGAAGCGGAACACGCGCATCAGGAAGTGGTAGGCGCGGTAGAGCTCCTTCGCCGAGCCGAACGGCCCGAAGAAGTCGACCTCGGGCTGGTCGCGGTCGCGCGTGCAGAACACCCGCGGGAAGGCCTCGCGGGTGATCGCCAGCAGCGGGTAGGTCTTGTCGTCCTTGAGCTTGATGTTGAAGCGCGGCTGGAGTTCTTTGATCAGCACGTTCTCGAGCAGCAGCGCCTCGACCTCGCTGTCGGTGGCGATGACCTGCAGGTCGACGGTCTCCTGCACCAGGCGCAGGGTCTTGGCCGGGTGCCCATCGCGCGCCTGGAAGTAGCTGGCCACGCGGCGGCGCAGGTTCTTGGCCTTGCCGACGTAGATCTCGATCCCCGCCGCATCCTTGTAGATGTAGCACCCCGGCCCGTCGCTCAGCGCAGCGATCTTCTCGGCAAGGGTGGTCGGCAGGTCCATCGCGCTATCCACCCCCTGGCTGTGGATGCTGCCCGACATTCGGAGGGCCGCCAGCGGCGTGGGTGGGAAGGTGCCTCATGGCTACAACCTCATGCGGAGGCGGTGGGTGAGGGACGGTGCGGAGTGCGGAGTGCGGAGTGACCGTGGTGCAGCTTCGTTGCGCATGTGCCCACGCGCTACGCACGTCGCAGGTCGCACTCCGCACTCCGCACTCCGCATCAATCGATCCTGCGACCCGGTCTAATCGATTTTCGTCTTGTCCTTGTTCATCGCCCACCAGTCCGTCCACGCCTTCTTCAGCGCCTGGTGGTGCTCGCCGTACCACGCCGCCCAGATCTTCTCGTCGGCGTCCAGCGCCAGGACCTTGGGATCGCGCAGCGGCACCGGCGGTAGGCCACTGGGTGCGGTGGGCTTGCCGCGTTCGGGGATCTCGCGGTGGTGGCACATCACGCGCAGGATGCTGTCGGCGTTGTAGGCGATCAGTGGCTGGGGATCCTCGAGCACGCCGATCAGCGCCTCGACGCAGCGCTTGGTGCCGGTCGCCGACAGCACCTCGACC
Organism: Planctomycetota bacterium; assembly: GCA_013821615.1. Taxonomy (GTDB): domain Bacteria; phylum Planctomycetota; class UBA11346; order UBA11346; family UBA11346; genus BOG-1363. Next base: position 577 of record JACDGQ010000785.1, on the reverse strand, counting down.
ACGCCCATGCGCACGCCCCAGTCGGTGCTGGAGCCGAGGGTCTCGACCAGGCGCGTCTCGATGGTCGCGCCGCGACTGATCAGGTTGCGCTTGGCCTCGTCGTAGACCACGGAGTTGGCCGGATCATCGAGATCCTTGCCCTTGGCGAGCTTGGCGAGGTCCTCGCGCAGCGCCTTCTCCTTCTCGTCGGTCACCGGCGTGGCATCGGTGGAGTAGATCTCCTTGCGCTCGTCACCGCAGCCGCCGAGCAGCAGCAGCGCGACCAGGCCGGGCAGCAGCGCGCCGAACGCGAACCTGGGACGGACGCGGTGGGGAGAACGCATGGCGCACCTCATGGGCAGTGGCGTACGCAGGCGCGCAGGCCTGTCGAGCGCGGCTGCCCCCCTCGTGGACGGGCTGCACCATCCGCCCGGCCGGACGGGGCGGATCACCCGCCCCCATCCCCGACCAGCACCGCGATGCGGCCACCGGAACGGACCCGGTAGCGCCCGGCCGGCGCCCAACCGGGCTCGCCATCGAGCTGCATCGCCATGGCGGCGCCCAGGTCGAGGTCGACAGCGGGGCCGCTGGCGACGCG
>JACDGQ010000784.1 GCA_013821615.1 Planctomycetota bacterium | reverse complement strand
GCGGAGTGCGGAGTGCGGGAGAGAGCTTCCTGACACTGGATCCGCTGATCGGCGAGAGCGGTGCCAGCGTGGGCGACGGGCACCACCTCCGGCCACCTCGCACTCCGGACTCCGCACTCCGCACTCCGCACTGGAGTTTCACAAGGATTTCCCATCCACGAACACCAGCCGCGGCTGTACTTCCCCGCGCCACATCCCGGCCTGCGGCCGCACCAGGAAGTCGAAGCGCGAGCCCGCGGCGCTGAAGGCGGGGAAGTGCTCCTTGGCGCGCCACGCGAGGAACTCGCGCATGCCGCCGCCGGCGTCGCTGAGCGCGCCGCGCAGGTGGCCGCCCTCCTTGCCGAACAGGCGCGGGCGCGACACGAACAGCGCTGCTCGGATGTGCAGGATGGGCTCAGGGTTGGCCACGCCGAACGGGCCCATGCCGCGCAGCTGCGCGAAGAACTCCGGATCGAGTTCGGCGATCGCCGCCTCGCCATCGTACTCGGTGCGCGGCGCCAGCGAGCCGGCCGGGACCTTGCGCGCGATGTGCTCCTCGAAGGCCGCGCGGAAGGCGTCCACCTTGTCGGGCTGGATGGTCAGACCGGCGGCCATGGCGTGCCCGCCGCCCTTGATGAGCAGCGGCCGGCACGCGTCGATGGCATGGCCCAGGTGGATCTGCGGGATCGAGCGCAGACTGCCCTTGCCGATCCCGTCCTGGATGGCGATCACTGCGGCCGGCTTGCCGAAGGCCTCGACCAGGCGGCTGGCGACGATGCCGACCACGCCCGCATGCCAGCCGTCGCCTGCGAAGACCAGACTGGACAGCGCCTGGTACTGCGCGCCGGCGGCCTCGGCGAGCAGTTCGGTGGTCAGCAGCATGGTCAGCCGCTTGCGCTCCTCGTTCTCGGTGATGATCACCGCCAGCTCGGCCTTGGCCTCGGCCTCGCTGGGAGCGGTGAGCAGGCGGATGTTGGCCATCGCGCTGCCCAGGCGGCCCGAGGCGTTGAGCAGGGGGCCAAGCTTCCAGCCCACGTCGGTGGCGCTGATCTCCTGGTCGAGGCGCGCGTGTTCGCGCAGCGCCATCAGGCCGGGATTGGTGGTGCGCATCAGCGCCTGCAGGCCGTGGTGGACCATGATGCGATTCTCGCCGACCAGCGCCGCGCAGTCGGCGACCGTGCCGACCGCGACCAGGCTGAGGCTGTCAAGCAGGAAGGTGCGCAGGCGGTCGGTGACCTTGTCGCCGCCGCACAGCACCTTGGCGGTCGCCCAGGCCAGCTTCCATGCCACGCCCACGCCGGCGAGGTGCTTGTCCGGATAGGGGCATTCCGGGTGGTTGGGATTGCACACCGCGGTGCAGTCGGGCAGCGTCCCCTGGGGCAGGTGGTGGTCGGTGATGACCACCGCGCAGCCGGTCTCCTGCTCGATGCGGCGCGCGAAGCCGTGGTCGGCGATGCCGCAGTCGACGGTGATCATCAATTGCGCGCGGTGCTCCTGCACGGCCAGCAGGCTGGCCTCGCTCAAGCCGTAGCCATCGATGCGGCGGTGCGGGATCCAGGCGATCGCCTCGTGGCTGCAGGCGCGCACGAACTGCGCCAGCAATGCGGTCGAGGTGCTGCCGTCGACGTCGTAATCGCCGTGGATGAGGATGCGCTCGCGGTTCTCGATGGCGCGCGCGAAGCGCGCCGCGGCCACGCCGATGCCGCGCATCAACTCCGGACGGTGGAGGTCCGCCAGCCGGCGGGCGAGGAAGCCGCCCGCCTCCTCCGCGCCCTGCACCCCGCGCAGCGCCAGCAGTCGCGCCGCGAGCGGGCTGAGGCGCAGTTCGTGCTCGAGTTCGGCGACCACGTCGGCGGGGGGCTGCCGGCACTGCCAGGGGCGCAGCGCGGTCAGCATCGCGTCAGCGTCAGGGCGGCGTGCGCGTGGGACGCACCGCGGGCGGCGGCGTGGCGAATCTGGACTTCCCGGGATCGTGGCATGTGATGCCGTCTTTACCCGGACCCCGTGACCAGTCCAACCCCATCACCAGCAGCGGCCGGAACCACCGGCGAGCGCGACCCCGCGGCGGTGCAGGCCGCGACCGTGCGCTGGGACCGCCTGCGCGCCTGCGGCAGCGGCCCATTCTACGCCCTGCCCGGCGCCCTGGCGCTGGTGGTGGCGGTGCAGCAC
>JACDGQ010000783.1 GCA_013821615.1 Planctomycetota bacterium | reverse complement strand
CAACGAACTCGCGCGCCAAGCCGGCACCATCCCGTACGACATCCTGTGCGGACTGCGGGGGCGCTGCGAAGTCGTAGGGGTGCCTTGAAGGGGACTGCAGGAGGGGCGCCAAGGGGAGGCAAGAGGGGGGAAGGGGAAGGCAGGAGAGGAGCAGGCGATGCAGTGCTCGGCCTCACCGGTGGATGAGTTCCCCGCGTGACCCTTTCGGTCTCGATGAGCACGCGCCTGTAGTCCTCTCCCTTCTTCCCTTCCCCCTCCTGCCTTCCCCTTCTCCCCTCCTGCTGTCCCTGCTGTCCCTGCTGTCCCCGCTGTCCCCTCCCCCCGTGACGACCGCGGCGGATAGGCCATGGCCTTTCGCCGCTGACGTGTAGAAACTGCAGGAATGACGTCGAAGTACGATCGCCCGTCCGTCAACCTCTTCGACCTCGCCGGCATGGTCCAGTCCATCACCTCGCAGCGGCGCAGCGGGGTGATGACGGCGCGCTACGGCAAGGAGTCGAAAGAGGAGCGCACGCTGCGCTTCGTCAATGGCAACCTGGTCGCGCTCAGCGGCGGCCTCAGCTCGACCTTCGCCAAGGCCCTGGTGTGGTCGGAAGTGGTCTCGCCCGAGCAGCTCTCGGCCTGCCTGGCGACGCTCGGCAAGACCTTCCGCCCCGAGCACCTCGCGCAGACGGTGGTCGCGCGCAACATCGCCAACAAGGATGGTCTGCTCGACGCGATGGACTGCTACGTCGAGGAGGGCTTCTCCGAGCTCGTCAGCATCGCCGATCCGCGCCTGTCCTTCACCATGGACGTGCCGGCCGACCCGTGGGCCGACCTCCAGGTGGCGATGGGCGTCTCGGTCAGCCCCGGCTCGCTGCTGCTCGAGGCGCTGCGCCGTCAGGACGAGCTCAAGACCATCGCCCAGCACGTGCCCGACACCTGGGACGTGCTGGTGCTCGACGCCGGCTTGTCCATCCCCTCTGACCTGCATCCCGACGCGGTGCGCATCCTCGCCGGCTGGCGCGATGGCCTGATCGCCGGCAGCCTGTTCGAGCGCTCGCTGCTGCCGCCGTTCCGCTCGACCACCGCGCTCGCCCTGCTGCGCCGCCTCGGCCTGGTGCGTCCGGCCACACCCGCCGAACTGGTGGTCTACGCCGACGCCGCGCACGCCCACGGCCGCCACAAGGACGCCTACGGCCTCTACCGCCGCGCGCTGGCGGTCGGCGTCGACAGCCCACGCATCCACCTGCACCTCGCCGAGCTCGCCGAGCGCTTCGGCGACAACGCCGCCGCCGCCGACTCCTACATGGCGGCCTGCTCGCACCTCACCGACCCGGGCGGCGCGGTGGTCGCGCTGCGCAGCGCCCTGCGCCTGGGCACCAACCGCGAGGCGCCGCTCACCCAGCTGCTCGCCATCTACCGCCAGATGAACGAGTCCGAGGAGGCGATCCGCATCCTCCACGACCTCGCCCAGCTCTACGAGGAGAAGTCCGACCTCGACCAGGCCGCCAAGGCGGTGCGCCAGGCGCAGGAACTTGGCGCCGACGCGGTGCATTCGGCGCTCACCCTGGCACGCCTCGCCGCTTCAGAGGGCGACCAGGAGCAGGCCGCGCTGCAGCTCGAGCTCGCCGCGCACGCCGCCCAGTACGGCCAGCGCAACACCGAGGCGGTCGCCGCCTGGAAGGAGCTGCTCGCCATCGTGCCCGGGCGCTGCGAATACGCGCGCGAATGCGCCGAGCTGCTTGCGAACCTCGACCAGCCCGACGAGGCCATCGCCATCCTGCGCAACAATCTGCTGAGCGCGGTCGGCGCCAGCGAGGACGCCCTGGTGCCGGTCTACGAGCTGCTCGCCAAGCTCTCGCCCGGCGACACCAACGCGCACGACTGGCTGGCGATGACCTACGAGCGCCGCCGCGACCGCGCCGGCGCCACCCAGCAGCTGCACCACATCGCCGCCGCCCAGGAGAAGTCAGGCAACGACGGCGCCTTGGCGGCGACGCTCGAGCGCATCGTCGAGCTCGGCGGCCCCGACGTGCCGACGCTGCGCCGTCTCGCCGGGGTGCGCGCGCGCCTCGGGCAGAACGTGCTCGCTGGCGACAGCTGGTGCCGCGCGGTCGACGCCGCGCTTGCGGTCGGCCAGATCAAGGAGGCGCGCGCCCTGTGCGAGAC
>JACDGQ010000782.1 GCA_013821615.1 Planctomycetota bacterium | reverse complement strand
ATCCCAGGCTGCGCACTCCGCACTCCGCACCCCGCACTCCGCACTCTCCCCCGCACCCCCCCACCGTCCGGTCCGCATCACCACACAGCGATTGCAGACCCCCCCGCGGTGGTAGGCTCTGCCGATCGTTTCCAACGGAGCAAACCGCATGTCCAGTGAGTCGTCGCCCGCCGCGAACCAGCCGGTGAACCAGCCCCTGAATCCGGGGGCCCAACCGGCCTCCAGCAGCGACTACGGGGTCGACCAGATCCAGGTCCTGGAAGGCATGGCGGCGGTGCGCAAGCGGCCCGGCATGTACATCGGCGACCCTGGTTCCAGCGGCCTCTACCAGCTGGTCTGGGAAGTCATCGACAACTCCATCGACGAGGCGCTGGCGGGCTTCTGCACCGAGGTGCACGTCACCATCAACACCGACAACAGCCTGAGCGTCACCGACAACGGCCGCGGCATCCCGGTGGCGCCGCATCCGTCGTCGGGCAAGTCGACGCTCGAGGTCGCGCTGACTGTGCTCCACGCCGGCGGCAAGTTCGGCTCCGGCGCCTACCAGAAGTCGGGTGGCCTCCACGGCGTCGGCGTCAGCTGCGTCAACGCGGTCAGCGCCTGGCTGGTCGCCGACGTCAAGCGCGACGGCCACCACTACCGCATGCGCTTCGAGCGCGGCGAGGCCAAGACGCCGCTGCAGACCATCGCGCCGAGCGCCGAGCGCGGCACCGCCATCCACTTCAAGCCCGACGCCGAGGTCTTCGGCGAGAACACCGTCTTCGACTTCAAGATCATCGCCGCGCGCCTGCGCGAACTCGCCTTCCTCAACAGCGGCGTGCGCATCAACCTCCAGGACCTGCGCGAGGAGGGCAAGGGCGAGCTGTTCTACTCGACCGACGGCTTGGCCGCGTTCGTGCGCTACCTCAACCAGGGCAAGGAGGCGCTGCACCCGGTCATCCACTTCAGGAAGCAGACGCCAGAGGGCCACGAGGTCGAGCTGGCGATGCAGTACAACGACGGCTACGACGAGCACATCCTGTGCTTCGCCAACAACATCCGCAACCGCGACGGCGGCACCCACCTCGAGGGCTTCAAGACCGCGCTGACGCGCGAGTTCAACGCCTATGCGAAGGCCGCCAACCTGATCAAGGGCGAGAAGCCGCCGACCGGAGAGGACCTGCGCGAGGGCGTCTGCGCGATCATCTCGATCAAGCTCGGCGACCCCAAGTTCAGCGGTCAGACCAAGGACAAGCTGATCAACGTCGAGGTCGCCGGCATCGTCCAGGCGCTGCTCGGCACCGCGCTGAAGGACTACTGCGAAGAGAACCCCAAGCTCGCCAAGGGCCTGATCGGCAAGGCGATCTCGGCGATGGAGGCGCGCGAGGCGGCGCGCAAGGCGCGCGAGCTGATGCGCAAGAACCGCAAGGGCGGGCTGTCCAACGCCGGCATGCCCGACAAGCTGCGCGACTGCTCGAGCCGCACCGTCGGCGAGACCGAGATCTTCCTGGTCGAGGGCGATTCGGCCGGCGGCTCGGCCAAGCGCGGTAGTGACGCGCGCATCCAGGCGATCCTGCCGCTCAAGGGCAAGATCATCAACGTCGAGAAGGCGCGCATCGACAAGGTCATGGGCCACAGCGAGATCGCGGCGATGATCCAGGCGCTGGGCACCGGCATCGGCGAGGAATTCAACCTCGAGGGCCTGCGCTACGGCAAGATCGTCATCATGACCGACGCCGACGTCGACGGCAGCCACATCCGCACCCTGCTGCTGACCTTCTTCTTCCGCCAGATGCCGAAGCTCATCGACAACGGCAACATCTGCGTGGCGCAGCCGCCGCTCTACAAGGTGACGCGCGGCAAGAGCAGCGAGTATGTCTACAACGAGAAGCTGCTCGCCGGCGAGATCCTGCGCCTGGGCGTCGAGAGCGCGGTGCTGACCGACCGCACCGGCGGCCGCGAACGCCAGGTCTCCGGACCGGCGCTCAGCCAGCTGCTGGAGGTGCTCGCCGAATTCGATGAGCACGACCGCGTGCTGACCTTCAAGGGCCTGACCTTCGACGAGTACCTCGACCTGCGCAGCGGCGCCGGCATCCTGCCGCTCTACCGCGTGCGCATCGGCGAGGCCATCCAGTACCTGACCAGCGAGGCCGAGCTCGACGCGCTGCTCGGC
>JACDGQ010000781.1 GCA_013821615.1 Planctomycetota bacterium | reverse complement strand
GTGCTGGCCGTGGCCCTCGATCAGCGCGTCCAGACGCTGCAGTGGCGCGTCGCCGGTGGGGCCATCGCGCTCGCTGAACGGGACGGCGAATGGGGTGGCGAGACCGTCATCGCGGACGCCGCGCCCTACGTACTGGTCGTGCCGGCCGGCGGCGGCCTGCCGGAGCGCGTGGTCGCACGCGGCGCCATCCAGCTCGAGGCCGACCGGCCGCCGCAGGTCGACCTGGTCGCCGACGATCGCAACCGTTTCGTGGACCCTGGCCAGCGTCTGCCGCTCGAGGTCGCGGCCAGCGATGACTTGGGCTTGTCCGTGGTCGCGCTGTGGGCGCACGAGGCCACCGATCCCGCCGGAGCATTCATGATCAAGGAGTGGCGCTATGTCGGCCCGCCCGGCAACCCGGGTCCGGTGAAGGAACGCCACGCCCTGACCATCGCGCCGGAGCGCTTCCTGCCCGGCAAGACCTACGTGGTCGAGGCCATCGCGCGCGACTTCGCACCGCTCGCGGTCGCGGCCGCGGCCGCTCCGGCAGCGGCGCAACCCGTCGGCCAGCTCGCCCGCTCCCAACCGCTGCTGCTGCGCGTGCGCTCCGTCGCCGACCTCGCCCTGCCCGAAGGCGATCCGCTCGCCGCCGCCTTCGCCCTGCTCAAGCAGACCCTGGCCGAGCAGCAGCGCGCGCGCGCGGTGGCCGCCAACATGGCGGTGAACCTCGACGACATCCACCGCCACAACACCTTCGCGCCGCAGCTGCAGGCCGCCGCCGGCGCACAGGACGCGGTGCACGCCACCGCTGACAAGGCCATCGCCGCCTTCGCCGCTGCCAAGGACGCGGGCACGCTCGCCCAGCTGCGCCCGCTGGTAGAGGGCGTCATGGTGCAGCTGCGCGCCGACCTCGGCGCGCTCGCCGACGATGCGCAGGCCGCCAAGCGGCTCGCCGGCCTCATCGCCCGTCAGGACGAGGTCAGCGCGCGGCTCATCGCCCTGATCGGCGCCCTCGCTGAAGGCGACCGCGCCAAGGCCGAGGCCAAAGCCAAGGCCAAGCCCACTGACGCGGCGCTCGACGGCGAGCGCGCGAAGCTGCAGGACAAGGCCGAAGCGCTGAAGGACGACCTGGAGCGCTTCGCGCGCGACCAGCGCCGCATCCTCGAGCGCAGCCGTACCCTCGCCGACAAGGGGCCGGCGGACCTCAGCAGCGATGAGGAGAAGATCCTCGGCGAGCTCGCCCACGAGGAGAAGGCGTGGGCGAAATTCCTCGAAGAGAAGCTCACCGATTTCAGCAAGCTGCCCGGCCAGGACTTCGCCGACGGCCGCCTCGCCGACGAATTCAATGAAGTGTGGCAGGACATCAAGGCGTCCGCCGCCGCGCTCGATGCCAAGGCCGCGGAGATCGCCGTGCCACGCGAGGGGGCCGGCCTGGAGAAGGCCGAAAAGCTGGTGCACAACCTCGAGCGCTGGATGGCCGAGTCCTCGGACAAGACCAAGTGGAGCATGGAGGACGCCGGCGCGCCCGCCGACGTGCCGCTCGCCGAGCTGCCCAAGGAGCTCGAGGACATCATCGGCGACCTCATCGACAAGGAGCAGGAGATGACCGACGAGGTCCAGGACGTCTCGAGCAAGTGGAACGACTCGATCGACAAGGGCGCCGGCTGGGGGGCGGGCGACGGCCCGATCTCGAACATGAGCGCCAAGGGCATCACCGGCAACTCGCTGCCCAACAAGAACGAGGTCGGCGGCCGTTCCGGCGAGGGCCGCAATGGGCGCAGCAGCGGGCAGATGGTCGAGGCCACCGCCCAGGGCAAGGGCGGCCAGGAGACCCCGACGCGGCTCAGCGCCTCGCCCTTCGAGCAGGGCAGCGTCAAGGACGAGAGCAAGGACAGCAACGGCGGCGCCACCGGCGGCGGCAAGCAGGCCGGCTTCGCCGCCGAGGGCCTGCGCGGCCCGACCCCGCCGCCGGCATTGCAGCAAGCAATGGCGCGCCTCGCCGGCAAACAGGCCGCGATCCGCCAACAGGCCGGCGCGCTGGCGATAAAGCTGCGCGCCCAGCACCTGCCCACCGGCGACCTCGAGAGCGCCGTCCATGCCATGGGCCAGGCCGAGGCCGCCGCCCAGGCCCAGCGCGGCGGCGCCATCAAGGCGCGCTACAGCGCCGCCCTCGACG
>JACDGQ010000074.1 GCA_013821615.1 Planctomycetota bacterium | reverse complement strand
CCCCCGGCTCGACCGCGCGGTCGACCAGCTTGCCGGCGCTGGCGATGGCCGCCGTCTGCGGACTCTGGGCGCGCACCGCCTGCAGGGCCGCGGCGTCGAAACCGTGGCGCAGGCTGTCCGCGACCACCACCGCGTCGAGGCCGTCGAGCAGGCGCTGGCTCTCGATGATCGCGGCGGGGCTGGGCGCGCTGCGCGTCAACGGCTCGGGCGCGGTCTTGGCCTCGCCGCTGGTGACCGCGTGGAAGCGCACGCCGACCCGGCCGAGCGCCTCGCCATAATAGTCGCTGCTGAGCGCCAGCCCGTCGACCATGAGGATGCCGGCCTCGGCCATCACCACCTCGTCGCAGGCCGCCGCGACCACGAAGGCGCTGTCCGAGGTGTTGTCGAGCAGGCAGGCCACAGTGTGGCCGGGCGGACGGGCGCGCAGCACCACCGCCAGCTCCTCCGCCGCCGCTAGGCCGGGCGAGAAGCCATTGGTCAGGTCCAGGACCAGGCGCGGCTCGGGCGCCTTGAGCGCCTGGCGCAGGCGGAAGCAGGCGTCGAACAGCGACCAGCCGCTCTCCTGGAGCAGGAACGAGGTCGGACGCAGCGGGAAACTGCCGCTCAAGGTCATGATCAGGGTGCCACCGCCGGGCAGCGGAGGCGCCGCCGCTGCCACGCCATCGGCGGCACCTGCCAGCGCCGCGGCGCCGAGCAGCAGGCAGGTGGCGAGGCTGAGGCGGAGGGTGGTCGGCATGCGTGAAGATAACAAGGGAGAGGGAGGGGAGAAGGGGACGGAGGTGGGGGAAGGGAAGGGAGCAGGGAGCAGGGAGCAGGGAGCGAGGAAGTCAGAGAACCGGAGGAAGAAGTCAGGAGGGATCTGAATGGACCCAAGGGTGCTCTTCGGGCGTTGCTTCCGCCCTCTTTCTGCCTCCCGCCTTCGCCTCTCTTTTCCTTTCTTTCTTTCTTCCTGCTTCCTGCTTCCTGCTTCCTGCTTCCTGCTTCCTGCTTCCTTGCCCCCTCCCCCCTCCCAATCGACTTCCGGTTCATCGCCCAGCTCGCGTATCTTCTCTTCGTCCCCGCGATCCCACCTCCAGGCAGCCTCAAACAGCTTCCTACCGCTCCCTTGAGATCCGGTCCAGGCAGGATACGTATGGACACGCTTATCAGACCCGGCCCTCCCGAGGTACCCCCATGCGCGCACTGACCACCCTGCTTCTCCTCATCTTCGGGCTGTGCCTGACGACCCGTGCCCAGGCCGAGGACCACCCCTCGCTGGGCTCGAAGCAGTGCCAGACCTGCCACCAGGCGATCTACGAGCACGAAAAGGCTTCCCGCCACTGGCTCTCCTTCAAGGAGTTCGCCAAGGGCGCCGGCGAGGCCATCGCCACCAAGGCCGGCGTGGCCAAGCCCACCGAGGCCGGCACGCGCTGCGTCGAGTGCCACGGCCACACCTACCTCAACGACAAGGGCAAGAGCAAGGTCGAGCCGACCTCGTGCGAGGCCTGCCACGGCAAGGCCGGCGACTACCTGACCCCGCACAACGTGAAGTACGACGCGGCCAAGAACGGCGCCGATCCGGCCGCCTTCCTGGCCAAGCGCCGCGCCGACAGCGTCGCCGCCGGCATGACCGCGCAGTGGCGCCTGAACGGCGGCTACCGCAACTGCTTCAATTGCCACGTCGGCACCGACGAGCCGATCGTCAACGGCGCCGGCCACCCGGTGATGAAGGAGTTCGAGCTGCTCGCCTTCAGCCAGGGCACCACCCGCCACTGGCACGGCGAGGCGATGAAACAGGACGGCAGCGGCCGCCAGGGCGCCATCCACGTCGCCGGCCAGGCGCTGACCATGCAGAAGGCGCTCGCCGCGGTCGGCCTCTCCAAGGACGCCGGCGCCTACCGCACCGGGTACTTCGCCATGGCCAAGGCCGCCGGCGCCCGCCTCGGCGAGCTCGCCGCGCTGCTGCCCGACCGCACCGAGCTCAAGGCGGTAATCGATGCCGCCGCGCCGCTCGCGACCCTGACCGGCGATGATGCGGGCAAGTGCGCGGACCTCGCCAAGACCCTCGACCCGCTGGTCGTGACGCTGCTCGACAAGCTCGACGACACCCCGCTCGCCGACGACGTCGGCGCCAAGCTCATCCCGGCCAACATGCCGGCGAAGTGAGCGCGTCCAAGCCCGCGCCGCCCCCGCCGCCCACCAGGTAGACCATGGCCCAAGATGTGCGCGAGATCAGCCGGCCGCAGCGCTGGGCTGTCCCGTTCGACGCTGAGATGACCGACGCCGACGTGGCGCGGGTGATCGGGTTGCCGCTATTCGCGCGCATGGACGCCAAGAAGTTCCCGGCGCGCATGCCGCTGGACGGCATCGTGCGCAACGACTGCGCGCTGCGCAGCTACAGCGACCGCCAGCTGGTGGTGCGCCAGGGCGACTACGGCAGTTCCGCCTTCCTGATCGTCTCCGGTGAGGTCAAGGTCTACCTCGAGGGCGACATCCCCGAGGAGGAGCTCGGCCACGACCACGAGCACCCCAAGAACCTGCTCACCCAGGTGTGGCGCAACCTCTTCCCGCCACCCGAGCGTGCGCCCAAGCACCTGCTCGCGGTCAGCAGCGGCGACGCCACGGTTGCCGGCAGCTCGACGGTCAACGTGTTCTTCCAGGACCTGCCCGCGGTGGGCAAACGCGGCGGGCCGCCACCGGTGATGGGGCCCGGCACGGTGTTCGGCGAGATGTCGGCGCTCGGCCGCACGCCGCGCAGCGCCACGGTGGTGGCGACCGGCAGCTGCGAACTGCTCGAGATCCGCTGGCAGGGCCTGCGCGATCTGCGCTCCAGCGACAAGGGCTTCAAGGAATACGTCGACGGCATCTACCGCGAACGCAGCCTGACCAGCGACCACTTCCAGACCTCGCCGCTGTTCGCGCCGCTTGGCGAGACCGGTATCGAGGTGCTGCGCCACGCCGCGATCTTCGAGTCGCACGGCAGTTTCGAGTGGAGCGGACAGTACAAGAAGGGGCGCCAGGAGCGCCGCCAGAAGCGCACCGCGGCGCCCAGCAACGAACCCGAGATCTGCGGCCAGACCCAGGCCGCCGAATCCGTCTACCTGGTGCGCGCCGGCTTCGCGCGCGTCAGCCACCGCGTCGGCGTCGGCGAGGTCACCAGCCGCTACATCTCGCGCGGCGACCTCTTCGGCATCGAGGCGCTGCACGCCTACATCAAGGGCAACCGCGCGCCGGTCTACGGCTCGACGCTGCGCGCGCTCGGCTACATCGACGTCATCAAGCTGCCGCTCGCGCTGGTCGCGCGCGCGGTCGAGGGCTCGTCGGCGGCCGCCGCATGGCTCGGCCAGGGCAACACCGAGCTGCTACGCGAGCAGGACCGCGCCCACCTCGCGCCGCTCAAGGGCGAGATGATGGAGTTCGGCACCGAATCGCGGGTCTACAACGGCACCAGCATCATGGCCATCGACCTCGAGCGCTGCACGCGCTGCGACGACTGCGTGCGCGGCTGCTCGACCGCGCACAACGGCCAGCCGCGCTTCGTGCGCCATGGCGAGGTCAACCAGGGCTTCCTGTTCCCCAACGCCTGCATGCACTGCCAGGACCCGGTGTGCATGATCGGCTGCCCGACCGGCGCGATCAGCCGCACCAAGGACGGCGGTCAGGTGGTGGTCAACGACCAGACCTGCATCGGCTGCTCGACCTGCGCCAACAGCTGCCCCTACGACAACATCCGCATGGTCGAACGCAGCCACTACGGCGAGAAGCTGGTCGACCAGAAGGGCAACGCCGTGCTGCGCGCCAGCAAGTGCGACCTGTGCTATGACCAGGTCGGCGGCCCGGCCTGCGTGCGCGCCTGCCCGCACGACGCGCTCCACCGCGTCGACTTCCCCGACCTGCTCACCCTCACCGAACGCCGGGACCCGCAATCGTGATCGTCGCCTTCTGGCCGCGCCGGCTGCTCGCGCTCTCGCTCGCCGCCGTCGCGGTGGCGGGCGCGGTGGCATTCGCGCGCATGCGCGCCGCGCAGCTCGAGGACAACGCCTTCTGGAGCGGCTGGACGCTGCTCGCGATCTTCGTGGTGCTGGCCGTCTACAACCTGCGCAAGCGCGTCTCCAACCTGCCGCTCGGCACCTCGGCGACCTGGCTGCAGTGGCACATCTACCTGGGGCTGATCGCGATCGCGCTGATCCACGTGCACATCGGCTGGCACCTGCCCTCGGGCTCGTTCAGCTGGCTGCTCTACGGGCTGTTCTGGGCAGTATCGCTGACCGGCGTGCTCGGCCTCATCCTGACCCGCACCCTGCCGCACCTGCTCACCGCGGTCGGCAACGAGGTGATCTTCGAGCGCATCGGCGAGCGCGTCGTCGACCTCCACGACGAGGCCGCGGGCATCGTCCAGGGCGTGCTCGGCCGGCCCGAGGGCCAGGTCCTGGCCGGCTTCTTCATCGACCGTCTCGACCCCTTCCTGCGCCGCCCGCGCTGGGCCTGGCAGGAGAGCCGCGAGCGCTGGCTGACCAGCCAGTGCGCCAACGTCGCGCGCCTCGCCGGCCCCGACCTCGCCGACGCCGTCGCCGACCTCGAGGAGATCGCCCACGAGAAGCTGCTGCTCGACCGCCACTACTTCCTGCAGGGCATCCTCAAGGGCTGGCTGTTCGTGCACATCCCGCTCGCCACCATGGCGCTCACGGCCGCGGTCTATCATACGGGGATGGTGCTGTGGTTCAGACCATGACTGACGTGCGGTGCGGAGTGCGGAGTGCGGAGTGCGGAGTGCGACAGCCTCGCGCGCACCTCGCCACCTCATCGTCCCGGAACGGCCGCCGCGCCACGGTCACGCCGCACCCCGCACCCCGCACTCCGCACGCTCGTCATGAATCGGTTGGTGCCTAGTGGCCCGCAAACTCGACAATCCGTTCAGCCACAAGAACAGCGGCTACGAGAGGCCGCTGAAGAGCCGCCTGCGCCGCGTGCGTGGGCGCCTGGCGCTGGCCGGCTTCACCGCCATGGTCCTGCTGCTCGGCGCCGCCTACCGCCAAGGCACCGGACTGGTGACCGAGGGCCAGCTGCACAGCAAGCATGCATTCCTCTCCAAGGACTGCGCGGCCTGCCACGCCGCCGGCCCGGCCGCGGTGCACGGCGACGTCATGACGGCGAACTGCATGCGTTGCCACCGCGATATGAACGCCGAGCCGCACGGCAGCCTGGCGTTGACCGCCGAGGTCACCACCGGCCGCGCGCGCGCGGCGGCGCCCGAGACGCGCGCCGGTTTCATCGCCTGGGCCAACCAGCTGCCCGGTGGGCGCGTCCACCCGGCGACCGCGGCCGGTATCGGCTGCAGCACCTGCCACCGCGACCACCGCGGACAGGACGCCGAGCTGATCGGCATGACCGAGGCCGCCTGCCAGGCCTGCCACCGCAGCACCTTCGCCGCCTTCGACCGCGGCCACCCCGACTTCGCCGACCTCGCCGCGCAGCAGCGCCGCCAGATCAAATTCGACCACGCCAGCCACTACGGCGAGCTCTTCGCCAAGAAGACCAAGGAGCGCCCGGCCTGCACCGTCTGCCACGAGGCTCCGACCTCGGCCGAGGTGGTGACGCCGCGCCTCAAGCGTTCCGAGACCATCTGCATGGGCTGTCACAGCGATGCGGTGGCGCCCGCCGACCTGCTGCTGCTGACCAGCAAGGGCGACGAGCCGACCGGCTTCGCCCAGGTCGCCGCGCTGCTGACCAAAGTCGTGAAGAGCGCCGCGCCCGCGCCCGACATGGCGGCGCTGGCCAAGCCGGGTGCGCTCGCCAAGGTCCTCGGCGCCGCCGCGCCGGCGCTGCTCGCCGATGGCGACCGCCAAATCGGCGACGGTGATCTCCTCAAGCGCCTCGCCGCCGGCACCGAGAACAAGGCCGACCCCAGCACCTTCCCGAACGGCCGCTGGACCGTGGCCAACGCCGAGAACGAGGACTACGTGCAGCTGACCTACCGCACCACCGGCCACCGCGACGCGCGCGTGGTCGCCTGGTTGGCGTGGCTGCGCGGGGTCGACCAGACGGCGCGCGGCACGCTCGCCGGCGCCGACCGCGTGGCCTGGACCAAGGCCACCCAGGCGCTGGTCCTCGACCTCACCGCGATGACCGCGCCGACGGTCAAGGAATCGCGCTGCGGGCTGTGCCACTATGTCGGCGTGGATCCCGCCACCGGGGTGTTCGCCGATTTCGCCAAGCCGCCGGTCGACCGCCACTTCACCCGCACCTACTCGCACTTCGTCCACGCCAGCCAGGCCGAGAAGCAGGGCGCGAGCATCGACTGCCTGACCTGCCACGCCGCCCTGGCCGCGCCGCCCGCCGCGCCTGCCGACCACGCCAAGGACCCGCGCTGGATCGCGCTGCACCGCGAGCGCCTCGGCCAGGACTGGCAGACCATCGGCATCACCACCTGCCAGTCGTGCCACAACGCCCACGCCGTCCGCCAGGACTGCGCGACCTGCCACCAGTACCACCAGTCGGTGAGCGGGCGATGACCGCCCGGCGGGATTGCTGCCCTGCGCACCTTCCGCAGGCGCCGGCCGACGCTTGCACTCGTCCCGATCCCACGCATCACATGAGCTCGCACCTGCTCAGGAGAACGCGATGACCCTCCGTAGTCACCTCTGGTCGACCCTGCTGCTGCTGGCATGCGTGGCAACCGCCCGCCTGGGCGCCGCCGAACCCGCGCCCAAGGCTCCAGTCGCCGGCGACCCGCATGCCGCGCTGTATTCCACCGCCGGGCGCTTCCCCTCGGCGACCACGTGCCGCCCCTGCCACGAGGCGCAGTACCGCCAGTGGTCGGTGTCGATGCACGCCTTCGCCGAGCTCAGCCCGACCATGGAGGCGCAGAGCGCCGAGATCGTCCGCCAGTTCAACGGCACCATCGGGGTGTTCTGCACGCGCTGCCATACCCCGACCGGCACCACCGCGGGCGAGCCCGCCAAGCTGCCCAACAGCCAGCGCAGCAAGGTCAGCCTCGAGGGCGTGACCTGCGTGGTCTGCCATCGCATCAACACCAAGTACGGCAAGGTGGTCGGCAACCTCCACCTCGTCGAAGGCGACCAGTTCGCCAAAGTCTACGGCTCGTGGGACGGCAAAGTCGTCGCCGACACCGCCAAGGCCGCCGGCATCGCCACCGCGCCCGGCCAGCAGGGCGCGCAGATGCACGCCACCGCCGACTTCTTCGAGCCCCTCACCAGCAGCGCCTTCTGCGCCCAGTGCCACGAGGTCATCAACCCCGCCGGCATCCACCTGCAGGACACCTACAGCCAGTGGGTCGGCTCGACCTCGGCACGCGAGGGCGTGCGCTGCCAGGACTGCCACATGGGTCCGGCGCCCGGCGTCAAGTCAGCCTACCCGATGGGCCCGGCCGCGGTGCTGCCCGATGGTCGCAAGACCCCCGACCGTCCGCTCTCGAACCACATGATCGTCGGTCCCGAGGTGCCCGCCGAGCATCCCGGCGTATTCCCGCACGGCGCCGGCGCCAACAAGGGCATCAGCAGCGATGGCGACGATAAGGACAAGCTCGACGAACTGCTGCAGGCGGTCGATGACAAGTTCCTGTCCTCGCTCACCAGCGACGACTGGTGGCACTTCGACTATCGCGCCGGCTGGGGCACGGACGAGTTCGAGAAGGCTGCCAAGGGCAAGGACTACGCCTTCCCGCCGCTGTGGAAGGACGAGGCCAAGCGCCGCGCCGCCGGCGAGTTCGTGAGGCAGAACCTCGCCCTGATCAAAGAGGCCGAGACGCGCCGCGCGCTGCTCTTCCGCAATGGCGTGAAGATCGCCAAGCTCGACGTCGCGCCCACCCACGCGGTCGACAGCTCGCTGTCCTTCTCGGTGCGCGTCGAGAGCCTGCTCGCGGCCCACAACATCCCGGGTGGCTTCCCGTGGTTCCGCCAGCTGTGGCTGCACGTGCAAGTGATCGCGCCGGACGGCAAGGTGACCTGGCAGTCGGGCGACCTCGACCCGGTCAACGACGACCTGCGCGACGGCTTCGACAACCGCGTGATGACCGGCGACGCGCCCTACGACCTCCAGCTGTGGAGTTCGCAGGCCTTCCTGACGGAGCGCGGCGAACACGGTGCGGACCGCTCGGTGTTCTTCCCCATCGCCACCGATGGTGATCCCACCGCCTTCCTGCGCCCGGCCACGGCGCCGGCCTCGCTGCGCGGCAAGGACAACGGCTTCCGCATCGACCAGTCGAAGGTGCTGCCGCCGCTCGGCCACCGCACCCCGGACTATCACGTGCCGCGCGACGCCTTCCAGCTCACCGGCACCTACCAGGTCAAGGCCGACCTGCGCTTCCGCGGCATGCCGCCCTACTTCTACAACAACTTCGGCCTTTATCGCAACGTGCGCTTCGTGACCGAGGCCATCGTCGAGGTCGACAGCAAAACCAGCGAGCTGAAGGTGGAGGCCGGCAAATGAGACCCCTGATCCTGAGCCTGACCCTGCTCGCCATCGCCGGCCTGCCCCTCGCCGCCGCCGATGGCCCGACCCCCAAGCCCAAGCCGGCGGCCAGCGCCGACGACGATGACGACAAGCCGGCCCCCAAGCCGGGCGGCGGGGCCACCGCGAGCGGCGGCGGGCAGAACACCCTGCGTGCGCCGGTCTTCGAAGATGTGTCGAGCGTGACGCGCAACTTCATCGACCCGGACCTGCTTCCCGACACGCCCAATCCGATCACCCTGTTCGGCGACGGCTTCTGGGAGCCGGGCACGCTGCAGAACGGCCGCATCACGCCGACCCTGATCGTCTACGGCGACCTGCGCAGCGCCTACTCCTACATCGAGAAGCCGGACGTCGGCAGCGACACCGACGTCGCCACGGCGCGCAGCCGGCTCACCCTCGAAGCCGACCTCAAGCTCACCGCCACCGAGCGCTTCCACGCGCGCTTCGTCCCGATCTCGCACGGCGATCAGGACACGCGCATCGACTTCCGGCCCGAATTCCAGGAGACCTTCGAACACAGCCTGAAACCGCAGACGCTGTTCTTCGAAGGCGAGCTCGACAGCATCATCTCCGATTTCGGCGGCTCGGCCCAGCACGACGGCACCGACCTGAACTACGCCATCGCCGCCGGCAAGTTCCCGCTCGAACTGAACAACGGCTACCTGGTCAGCGACATCTTCACCGGCGTCGGCGTCACCAAGAACAACATCTCGGTGCCGTGGGCCTCCGACCTCGGCGTGGGCGTGATCTACGCCTTCCACGACGTCGATGCGAACGCCGGCACCGGCAAGCCGGCCGCAGGCGACGCCTTCTCCCTGCTCGGCCTGCACGGCTTCGCCGATGCCGCCGACCTGCGCATCGAGACCTCGCTGCTGATGCTCGACGTGCAGAACGCCGACCAGGTGGTCGGCGGCCGCGACCGCCGCCAGTACTACGGCGCGGTCTCCTTCGCGTGGCTGCGCGGGCCGGTCGGACAAGGCCTGCACCTGCTTGGCAAGATGGGCGATCCCGACGTGACCGGCAACGGCGCGCTGGTGGTCTACGAGAGCAACGTGCGCCTGACCCCGGTCTACGTCGACGGCGGCGCGTACGCGATGCTCAACGCCTTCTTCGGCAGCCCGCACTGGAACTCGATCAGCGGCAACCTCAACCAGGTGGGCACGACCTTCCAGACCGACAACCTCACCGGCTTCCCCAACCAGCGCGGCGACGGCCGCGACGAGGCCGGCGTGGCCCTGGCGGTGCAGATCAAGACCCTGCGCCGGCGGCTGCACTTCATCCCCGAGGTCAGCTACGTCGACGACCGCAGCGATGCGAACAACGACACCACCGCCCTGGGCATGCGCATCAACTACGGCTTCGGCGACCGCTACGTGCTGCGCATGGATCTGCGCCACTTCATCCCCAAGGTCGGCGATTCGTTCAACGCCGGACGCGCCGAGTTCCAGATCAAGTTCTGAGCTCCCAGGAATAAGGCAGCGACCGTATGGCCGACTCCGCACCCGCCGCTGCACCCGTGGCCGTTCCCGTCGCGTCGCCGGCCGCCGCGCCGGTGGCGGCTCCGGCTCCGGCGGTGGCCACCGTCGGGATGCCCGCGCCCGGGCCATTCGCATCGACCCTGCCCAAGCCCGGCCTGTTCCTCGATGGCCTGCTGCTGCTCGCCGCGGTGGCGGTGACGCTGATCATCGCCGAGACCAGCCTGCACCTGGCGGCCATCCGCCGCGATCGGCGCGCGCGCCTCAATGCCGCGGGCAAGCGCACGCTCAATCTCCAATCGCTGGCCGAGCGCGCCGCCCCGGACGTCGGTCAGGTCACCATGTTCCGCGCCCCCGACGCCGCGCGCGGGTCGGTCAGCCACGGTTCGGTGCGCACGCAGATGCCGCCCGGCA
>JACDGQ010000780.1 GCA_013821615.1 Planctomycetota bacterium | reverse complement strand
GCTTCGGCGCGCTCGCTGCGGGCGCCCTGTTCGGCCCGCAACTCGCCGCCGGTGAGCCGGGCGCGCACGCCGGGAACAACCCGCCGAAGGCGACGCACTTCCCGGCCAAGGCCACCAGCGTGATCTTCCTGTTCATGGACGGCGGCGTCTCGCAGGTCGACAGCTTCGACCCCAAGCCGCTGCTGACCCAGGAAAACGGCAAGCCGTTCAAGATGAAGATGGAGCCGACCCAGTTCAACAACAACGGCAACACCCTGGGCAGCCCGTGGGCGTTCAAGAACTACGGCCAGAGCGGCCTGCCGATCAGCGCGCTGTTCCCGCATATCGGCGGCTGCGCCGACGATCTGACCATCATCCGCTCGCTGGTCTCGGAGTTTCCCGAGCACACCTCCGCCAACTACTTCGTGCACACCGGCTCGGGCCTGCAGGGCCGCCCGTCGATGGGCGCGTGGGCGTCCTACGGACTGGGCAGCCGCTGCGCGGATCTGCCGGGTTTCATCGTGCTCAATGGCGGCCTGATCCCGCCGGGCGGCCTGGACTGCTTCGGCAACGGCTTCCTGCCCGCGACCTTCCAGAGCTCGATCTTCCGCGCCACTGCGCAACCGGTGGCCAACGTCCGCCCGAGCGAGCGCACGCCGCAACTGCAGCGTGACAAGCTGGCGCTGACGCGCGACCTGGACCAGGGCCTGCTCGCCCGCGTCGGCGCGCAGGACGCGCTGGCATCGGCGATCGCCAACGCCGAGATGGCCTTCGCCATGCAGACCTCGGTACCGCAGCTCATGGACCTGTCCGGCGAGAGCGCCGCGACGCGCACGCTGTACGGGCTCGATTCCCAGTACGAACACACCCGCAGCTACGCCGCGCAATGCCTGGTCGCGCGCCGCCTGGTGGAACGCGGCGTGCGCTTCATCGAACTGACCTGCCCGCCTTGCTCCGGCGACCGCTGGGACCAGCACAGCGCGCTCAAGCAGGGCCACGAGGACAACGCGCGCGCCGTCGATCAGCCGATCGCCGGCCTGCTCACCGACCTCAAGGCGCGTGGCCTGCTCGACAGCACCCTGGTGGTGTTCACCGGCGAATTCGGCCGCACCCCCTTCGCGCAGGGTTCCGACGGGCGCGACCACAATCCGTTCGCGTTCTCGGGCTGGCTGGCCGGCGGCGGCGTCAAGGGCGGCCACATCCACGGCGCCACCGACGAGTACGGCTACAAGGTGGTGCAGGACAAGGTCGACGTCCACGACCTGCACGCCACCATGCTGCACCTCATGGGCATGGACCACAAGCGCGTGACCTACCGCTACGGCGGCCGCGACATGCGCCTGACCGATGTGCACGGCGAGGTGGTGAAGGGGATCCTGGCCTGAGGGGCGGGATGGCTGGTCAGAAATCGTCGGCGCCCGGCTTTGCCACCGGCTGCTGTGGGGCTGGGGGCGATGGCGATTGGTAGTCGAAGAAGGCCTTGGGCCCATACGTCACGACGGCGGCGACGACGCTCGCCGCCAGCGCCGCGCGCGCCGCCTTGGAGAGCGCAGTCCGGTCGAGCAGGCTGCGCGCCGCGATCCGCGACCAGGCCCCCGGTCCCCGCACGCAGGCGTCCAGCGCGGCGATGGTCGTTTCCGCCAAGGGCTGGTGCTGGGCATGCACTTGCAGGGCCAAGACAGCGAGCCGGGCATCCAGGCGGTCAGGCGCAGCGAGGAGCCGGACCAGCAGGCCCTCCGTCCCTTCGCCATGCGACGCACCGAGCGCGGTGATGAGCGGCTCCAAGTCGTTGGCGTAATCGGCACCGGCGACTTTCTCCCGCGCCGCGACGAGCGCAGCGGCGGCGGAAAGGCCGTCGGGGTACGCCCGTTCCAACAGCGCCGCAGCGGCGCGGATGCGCCATGCGGCGCCGCGGCAGGGCGAGAAGGCCGGTCCGGCGTCGGGCGGCGGTGCGTCCTGCAGCTCGGCAACCAGGGTGGTGGTGGCCTCCGCACCGCTCAGGTGGGCGAGCGCATTGCGCGCGGCATTCCCAACGGTGTACGGATCGTCGTCCAGCACCGCGGGGTCGGCGCGCAGCGCCACTACCGCGGCCACCAGCGCGGCGGGCGCGTCGCCCGCCGCGGTCGAACCGACCGCTTCCAGGGCCGCGGCGCGCAGGGCGGGATCCGCGTTCCCGAGCC
>JACDGQ010000779.1 GCA_013821615.1 Planctomycetota bacterium | reverse complement strand
GCACTGGCCTGCGGCGTGGGTGCGCTCACGCGCAGTGGCGTGTGCACGGCGGGCGATGCCCGGTTGTGGAGCTACCGCCGGCGCGGCGCCGGCAAGGTGCAAGCGCTGGTCGCGTGGAGGGTAGGGGAAGGCAAGAGGGGAGATGGGGAAGGCAGGAGGGGAGAAGATGCGAAGGGCAATTCGGGATCTGCATTGTGAACGGGACCGTCAGAACGATCTCGGCGCATTGAGTCAGCAGTTGCCTTCACCCTTCTTCCCTCCTCCCCTCCTGACTCCCCTTCTCCCCTTCGCCGTCAAGCCTCGATGCGCGCCTTGACGGTCGCGACCACCTCGGCGATCGGCAGACGCACCTGCTGGGTGGTGTCGCGGTCGCGCAGGGTGACGGTGCCGTCCTGCAGGGTCTGGCCGTCGACGGTCACGCAGTAGGGCGTGCCGATCTCGTCGTGCTTCGCGTAGCGCTTGCCGATGGAGGCCTTCTCATCGTACTTGGCGTTGACGCCGGCCTTGAGCAAAGCGGCGATGATCTCGCGCGCCTTCTCGGGCATGCCGTCCTTTTTGACCAGCGGCAGCACCGCGCACTTGATCGGCGCGAGGCGCGGGTGCAGCTTGAGCACGGTGCGCGTCTCCTTCTCGCCGCTGGCGGTGACGCGCTCCTCCTCGTGGTAGGCGTCGATCAGGAAGCACAGCAGCGCGCGCGTCGCGCCGGCGGCGGGCTCGATGACGAACGGCTTGTACTTCCAGGGCTTGGCGCCGGTCTTGGGATCGGACTTCTCCTGGTCGACGTACTGCAGGGTCACGCCGCTGTGCTTTTCATGCTGGGTGAGGTCGTAGTCGGTACGGCTGGCGATGCCTTCCAGCTCGCCCCAGCCCCACGGGTACTGGTACTCGACGTCGTAGCAGTCGTCGGCGTAGAACGCCATCTCGTCCTTGGCGTGCTGGCGGAACTTGAAGTCGTCGGGGTAGTTCGCGTAGCGGCGCCACCACGACATGCGCGCCTCCTTCCAGAACGCCATCCACTCCTTCTGCGTGCCGGGCTCGCAGAAGAACTCCATCTCCATCTGCTCGAACTCGCAGGAGCGGAAGATGAAGTGTTCGACGGTGACCTCGTTGCGGAACGACTTGCCCATCTGGGCGATGCCGAAGGGCGGCTTCATGCCCGACGACTCGAGCACGTTCTTGAACTGCACGAACATCGCCTGGGCGGTCTCTGGGCGCAGGTAGGCGAGGGTCGGTGCGGTGAGGTGCTCGATCACGCCACGCAGCAGCTTGGCGCGGTCCTTGGTGGCGGCGAAGTCGGCGAGCGCCTTGGCCAGCACGCCTTCGCCGGACTCGCGGCCAAAGCGCGCCTCGACCGCCGCGGGCAGGTCGGGGGCGGCGGTCAGCTCGGCAAGGGCGACCGCGACCTCCTGCATCGGATCCACCGCGCCGAGCGCGGTGCGGAACATCAGGTTGAACTGCTTCTCGTCGGTGAGGAAGGCCGAGCCGAAGGTCGGGCCGACGTAGCCGCGCCACGGCCAAGTCTTCGTCGGCGCCGTGGCGCCCTTGGCGAAGAAGCCGAATTCGGTCGCACTGATGGCGCGCAGCCCGTTCAGCACGTTGCCGTCGCGCTCCAGTGCGACGCCGAAGTTCTTCTCGATCTGCTCGGCCCAGTCCTTGGCCACGCCCTTGTCGGGGCAGGTGATGGGCAACTCGCTGCCGACCGTCGGGCGCGGCGCCTTGTCGGCGCGGAAGCGCTCCTTCGAGACCTTGCAGTCGACCAGCGGGTCGCTGAAGCCGGCGGCGTGGCCGGAGGCGCGCCACACGTTCGGGTGCATGATGATCGAAGCGTCGATGCCGACCACGTTCTCGCGCGTGGTCACCATGTCGCGCCACCACTCGCCCATCAGATTGCGCTTCAGTTCGGCGCCGAGGGGGCCGTAGTCGTACGCCGACTTAAGGCCGCCGTAGATCTCCGAGGACTGGAAGACGAAACCGCGGCTCTTGCACAACGCGACGAGCTTCTTCATCACGTCGGCGGGACGGCGGGCCAGGGCGGCGGCGGGGGCGGCATCGGTCATGGGGATCCTCGCAGGCGCCGCAGGTTGGGACCGGTGCGGACGGGGGCAAGGGAGAGATGCTGGCGACCTTGTGATTTGGGATGGGTGCGGGGTGCGGGGTGCGG
>JACDGQ010000073.1 GCA_013821615.1 Planctomycetota bacterium | reverse complement strand
GTCGGGGGTGGGGCGGCGGGGGTTGAGCCAGCAGGAACGGCATCTGTTGCGGTTTTTGCGGGTGGTGCCGGGGAAGGGCGGGCGGCGGGAGAAGATCGTGAGGTGAGGGATCATTCCGAGGGCAATTCGTGCGATCAATGCGTGTGGTGTCATTTCCGCGGGCATGAATCTCTGACGGATCGCGGGCCATGCCGGAATGCAAATCGTGGCATTGACCGGGGATGACGGCCGGCATGACCCGCGAACCGTCAGAGATGAATCGTATAAAATGCATTGGTTCCCAGGGCGCTGCCCTGGGCTGAGGATTGAGGTCGCCCTTGCAGGGCTCGATTGGCAATATCGCCGTTGAATTCAGCTTGTTGCGCTGGGCTGAGGATTGACGCCGCGCCGGTGGTGCGCTGGGGTGACGGTCGACCGCTCCGCGATCAGCTCCGGTGCGGGCGGGCGTCGAGTCCCAGGTGCGGCCCCGCGGTCAGGCGGCTCAAGGGAACGCAAGCGGGCGCCGGCGCCATGTGCGTGGCGGCGTGGCTGACGCGGTGGCGGCACCGGCCGCCGATGCGGGGGGTCGAGGACAACCGCGCGCAGCACCGGCACCAGCCCCGTTCCCGCCACGTTTTGGGCCGATGCAATTCCGGCATTCCGCCTATAACGCCACGGGAGTTTCGCCATGTCGACCATCCTGCCGCCGCCTTCGGCGGTCCAGAGCATCATGGAGCACGTGCCCATCGGCGTGGTGGCGTTCGATGCCACCCTGATGGTGGTCGGTGCGAGTCGGCATGCGACCGCGATGCTCGACTTCACGGATCGCGAGCTGATCGGGATCCCGCTCCATGATGCGATCGCCAAGGCCCTGGGCGAAGAAGCGGCGCAGAATCTCGGCGGCCATGCGGCTGCGGTGATCCAGAATGGCAAGGCGACGGCGTGGAATTCGTGCCGGCTGACGGCGGGCGGGGGGCAGCGCTTCGTGGATTGGGAAGTGCGCCCCATGGAGATCGCCAAGGAAAAGGGCGCGCTGCTGACCCTGATCGATGTCACGGAGCGCGAGCAGGCCAAGATGACCATCGCCGCCACCGAGAAAAGCCTGCGGCTGTTCTCTGAAGCGGTGCTTGACCATGCGCTCATCATGACGGATGTGCGTGGTCGCATCACAAGCTGCAATGCGGGTGCCGCCATGATCACCGGGATGCCCAGGGAAGAACTGGTCGGCAAGCCGATCTCGATCATCTACACCCGCGACGACATGGTGGCCGGGGTGCCGGAACAGGAATGGCGGTCGGCCGCGAGCGCGGGCAGCGTCGCCCACATGCGCTGGCATGAACGCACGGATGGCGCGCGCTATTTCGCGAACGGCACCATCACCGCGCACGTCCTGCCCGATGAGCTGCCCTGTTTCACGGTGGCCTTCCGCGACACCACCCGTGAGGTGCGCGAGACCGAACGGCTGGCGCGGCTCAGCGCCGAGCGCAAGGAGGCCATCGCGACCCTCACCACCGCGAACATCAATCTCGAGCAGTTCGCCGCGGTCGCCTCGCACGACATGCAGGAACCACTGCGCATGGTGACGAGCTACCTCACCCTGCTGCGTTCCCGCTACGGCGGCAGCCTCGATGCCAAGGCCAGCGAATACATGGAATTCGCGATCGCCGGGGCCCAGCGCATGGGGCGCCTGATCCGCAGCCTGCTCGACATCGCGCGCATCGACCACGGCGAGGTGGCCCTGCACGAGGTCAGCGCCGACCTCGCGTTCGAAGAGGCGCAGAAGAATCTCCAGCAGGTGGTGACCGAGACCGGCGCCACCATCGCGTGCGGCCGGCTGGGCACCGTGTACGCGGACAAGGACATGCTGGTCCGCCTGTTCCAGAATCTGGTCGGCAACGCCCTCAAGTACGTCGCCAAGGGGCAGCATCCCCGGGTGCAGGTCTCATCGGTGGATCTCGCCGGCATGCTCGCGATCCGCATCACGGACAACGGCATCGGCGTCTCGCCCGCGGACCAGGCGCGCATCTTCGATGCGTTCGAGCGCGTCCATGGGCGGGGGGAATACGGCGGCGCGGGCCTGGGGCTGGCCATCTGCAAAGGCATCGTCCAGCGGCATGGCGGAACGCTGACCCTGGAATCGGAGCTGGGGCACGGGTCGACGTTCATCGTCACGCTGCCGCGTACGCCGGCGGGGTGAGCGGGCGCCACGGTGCGCGGACACACGCCGATTCCGGACCACGAACCGTGCGTGATGGGGTGCGCACAAGGGCAGATTCCCAAGACGACTGCGGTGGCCGCCGTTTGACGTACCACACGGATGGAGACGCGCACCACGTGATGGGACGCAGTCCTCCCGAGACGCAAGCCTCTGGCATGCGAACTCGGACCCACTCGCGTCAGCGGATCTGGGGAAAATTCCGGAACGGAGCGGAGATCCCCACCTTTCCATCGGCACGGTTTGCTCCGCGAGGGACCGCGCAGGGCGTTGAAAAGCCCGACCGGCGTCGCGCCGGCCCTCCGGCCGCCCTGGCTGCGTTGGACGAAGCATGAAAAATGCCCTGCATTTCCTGCGCTTCGTCCGCCGTGCCATTCAGGCAGGATGAGTGGCGATGCATGGTCGCCTTTTCCGGCACCCTGCCAGGCGGAAGCGGTCTCGACATGCTCACCAGGGCTTTCCCTCCGCACTTGACATTGCGAACAGTTTGCCATGTATTTGGTTGGCGCACGGCGCAACATTCCGGTCGCTGGGAATAGGTGATCACGCCTTTAGGCTAGGATGCCGATATGACATTGGATGCACCTAAACCGATGCTCGCTCCCGTTGTCGCGCAGAAACGCCCATCTTTGTTGTCACCGTCGCCGTCTCGGTCGCCTCCGCCTGTGGTCGAAACGCAGGCGTCCGTACGCCCCAGGCCAGGTGCGACCGTCGCTGAACTGGTCCGGATGTTCGCGCCGTTGGTCGAAAAGACCCTGGCCCAGGCGCGCATGACCAAGCGACCTGCCAAGCCATCCGGGGTCGCCCGTCTGCTCAGGGCGATGCACGTGGTCAAAGGGGATCCCGAGCCGCACATGCCCGATCTGGTCGTGGTCGTGGACACCTCCGGATCGATGGGCGAGTCCATCCAGCGCTGCACCGCAGCGCTGGCACGGCTGGCCCGCACGGGGTGCGGTCCTGACGCGCTGCTGCGCGTCATCGCGCACACGACCAAGGTCGATTCCGATCGCACCGTCCGCGCCTCGGGGCTGCTGGAACGAGGAGTCCCCATCGTGTCGGGAGGCGGCACGGATTATTCCGACGCGGCCGGGCGGCTCGCACATGACCAGGTGGCGCGCGCGATCTGGATCACCGATGGCGATGGTTTCCTCGACGACCTGCCGGCGGGATGCGAGATCTCGTGGGCGATCACCCGCCTCGAGGCGTGCCCGCGCGAGGGATCCACGGTCGGCAGCCGCTGCCGCCGAGGCGAGCTTCCCGCGATAGACATCGATCGCATCCGTGGGAATCCGACAAACGAATGAGCGCACAGCCATGACCATCCCGGTGATCATCTCCACCATCCAGCAGGCGATCGCCGACCCCGCCACGATCTGGGGCCGCCATGGCGATCTGCTGCGCGCCCAGCTGACGGATGCCTCCGTGGGCCTCGCGCCATTCGGATTCCCCGTGAGCCTGGTGGCCGACGACCCCGAGATCCGCGACCTGCTCACGCATATCGCGGCGAAGAACCGGCAGCGCCTGGTCCGTTCTGCCGCACGGATCGCCTGGCGTCTGCATGAGCAGCAGGGGGTCCGGACGGATATCGCCAACCAGGCGGTCAACTGCTACATCCTGGCAGGCCACCTGCCCGATGCCCGGCTGCCGGTGGATGCCTCCCAGGGTCCTGATCGGCGCGGTCGTCCGTGGACGTATTTCTGGGTCCTTGTGGCGACCGTGCTGGCCTGGTTGAGCCTGCTGGCCTGCCTGGGTGGCGCCGGCTGGTGGTGGTGGGACCGGTTCACGGTCGCGCGGGTCGCGGCAGCGGTCGCCATCCTTGGGATCCAGGACCGCCCGCTCCGGGATCGCGTGCTGGATCCGGCGGTGCAAGCCGTCGCGAGCCGGCCTGAGGTCCAGCGCGCGCGAGAGACCGCGTCGGCGGCTTATGCCCAGAGCGTCGTGGCCGCCTTCGATGAGGAGTGCGCGCGCACGGATCCCTTCACCACGACGTGGGAGGCCCACCTGCTCCGCTTCGACCAGGTCTTCAACGACCCGCTCCTGACCACGCAGGCGCGTCATGACCTGGAACGGATCCGGGACCGTGAAATGCACCGCCGCGGCGGACTGGTGGAGAAACGGCTCATGGCCTTGGCTCCGGCAGCGGCGGCCCCGTTGCCGGTATGGGATGCCTATCTCTCCGAGGTCGACAAGACCCTGAGCGGAGAAGCCCGTTACATCCCACCGGGATCCCTGGCGACCATCACGGCGCTGCGGTCCACCACCATCATTTCACGCGCAACCGTGGTGATGGCGCGGTCCCGCGCCCTGGCCGCTCCTGAGGCGTTGGGAACGCTTGCGCTCCTGACCAAGGCGCGCGATGAGTTGGCGGTGCTGGAGCGGGACCCCCTGCTTCCGGAAGATCGCCGTACGGCCCTCGGGCAGCTCGCGGCGCAGGTGCGTGACCAGCGCGGAGGCTTCATTCTCGCGCAGCTGCGCTCGACTGAGCCGGGTGCCGTGGCCACGTTCGCCGACATCGACCGCTTCTACCGTGATGTCAGCCACGGCTGCGAGGCCCGCGACGTCCCTCTTCAGGTCCAGACGGAACTCGAGCATCTCCTCGCGCGGGCAGGTGAGCGGCGGACGGACCTGATGGTCAAGCAGGTGACCGCGACGGACCCCGGGAGCGACGCCGAACCGGCGACGCAGCTTTCCTTCATCAATCGGCTCATGGAACTGGCGGCGGATCGCACACTCACCGACGCCGCGCGTCAGCGCCTGCAGGGCCTGGCCGTCGACCGCGGGAACTGGTGCGAGGCGAGGCTGCGTACCGGGATGAGGGAGCAGCCTGACGGCGAGCATCTGCTCTCCGAGGACGCCTGGGCGCCACTGTTCGTGACCGCGTCATCCTACGGCGCCTTGCGCTACGTACCGACGGACAAGGTGACGATGGACCATGCGGCGCGGCTCATCCGGTTTCGCGACAACTGGTTCGTCCGCAAGCCGCATGTCCTCAGGATCCACTCATTGAGCATGGCGCGATCGTCCCACTGGTCGCCATCCTTCAGCAAGCCAACCATCACCCTCAGCGCCGTCGTCGCCGGTATCAGTTATGGCGAGGTGACCATCCGCCACGTCCTGGATGACGCCACCATGCAGGTGAACGCGCTCCTGCGGCCGGAAACGACCTGGGGAGCGGGCTGCCAGGTGGTCGCGGATGACCATGACGGGCATCGGGCGGTCTTCCAGGTCACGGTGCTGACCGAGAAGCTCCACCCTCTCCTCCAGCTTCCCGACGGTGAACCGGGACTGTCGGTAGTGGCCAATCTCGATGATGCCGGACCCCATGCCGTTCCGGTGCTGCCGTGAACGCAGCGGAGCTCGCGTGCGCCGGCGGGGCATCGGCCCTGGCCATCGTACTCGTGGGCAGAGTGCTGCTGCGGATGCGTCTCCGCCCCTCGATCCTCGCATCTGCACGACCCACGCGCGACGTCGTCCGGTGGATAGCGGATGCCCACCGGGAGCTGGCGGAAGAGGCCAAGGTCCTGCGCATCATGCCCCTGCCCAACACGACGGCTGCGGCACCGTGCACCAGCGTCCCGAACCCGGGCCCGGTGCGTCAGGCGCCCGCGGCAGGGCAGCAGGCCACCTCCCAGGTCGAGCGCCGGCACTTGGTCGCCCCGGCGGATCGGGCCCAGCTCGAGAATCAGCTGGCGGCGCAGATCCATGGGCAGGATCGGGCGCTGGCCAGCATCGCACGCCACCTCGACGAGTGCCGATCCCTCTTCACGCCGCGGTCGCAGGATCCCGAGGTCATGATCTTCGTGGGGTCGCGATCGATCGGCAAGAAGCGCACCGCCATCAGGCTTGCGGCGGTCCTGGGGGGCGAGTTCTGCGTGCCCAATGCGCGCAGCGATCTGACCGGAGAGTCCCTGTATGCCGCGGTACGTGAGTACCGGATCCATGGGATGCCGAACGTCTATTTCCTCGAGGGCCTTGAATCCTCGCGGAAGGCCTCCGATTACCTGGCGGAGATCATCCTCAACGGGCATCCGGACAAGGACGACTGGTCCAAATCCATCGTCATAATCCCCTTGGATCTCCCCGGTCCCCTCCCGGAAGACCGGCGGGCGATGGTGGATGCGCTTGCGCAGCACTTTGATCGCAAGCTGGTCCAGGCGGCGACGGTGATTCCGTTCGCACCGCTGTCCGATGCCGCCGATCTGGCGCGGATCGCCACGCAGCTGATCGTCGATCTGGCGGGATCCTGCCACCTGACCATCCAGGAGCCCCTGCCCGATGCGGTGCTGTTCGCTATCCTCGAGCAAATGGATCACGAGCTGAATGGCGCGGAGTCCATCCATTTCGCGGTTCGGAAAGCCATCAAGCGCAAGTTCGAGGAAGCCGCCTTCCATGGCTGGCGGCGCGTTGCCCTGTGCATGCGTGACGGCGGCATCCACGTGATTCGAGCCCATTAGGAGCATTTCATGGTCGATCCCATCAAACAGAAGTCCATTGAACAGCTGGTCGATTGGAACGCCTTCGAGGCCAAGCTCGCCCAGCGTGAACTCGGAGGCAAGGCCAAGGTCATCAATCGCGCAGAGTTGATCGCCGGCATCACGGATCTGGTCCATGGACAGGACGCCGCGGTCGAACTCCTGGCCAAGGCCATCTGCAATGGCTACGCCAAGGAGCGGCGGACCCGCCCGGTGGCCACGTTCCTGCTGGTCGGCCCACCCGGCGTGGGGAAGACCGAGGTCGCCAAGGCCATCTCGAAGGTCATCTTCGGCTCTGAGAACGATCTGCTCAAGATCGACTGCTCCGAATACAAGAATGCAGAGGAGGCCATCCACAAGCTGATCGGCATGGGTGCGGGCTACAAGAACGCCGAGCAGGGTGGCGCACTCACCAGACCCATGATCGCCAAGCCGGAGCGCGTGGTGCTGTTCGATGAGATCGAGAAGGGTTCGCGGGCGATGCTCGACATCTTCCTCTCGATGCTGAACGATGGCTACGTGACGGAGGCGGGCTCCAACAAGAAGGCCGACTTCACCCGGGCGGTGGTGATCATCACCTCCAACATCGAGCACGACAAATGCTCCAGCATCCATGAGACCGTCACGGATCACGAGGAGCGGTGCGTCGCCTTCAAGGCGCTCTTCGAGGGACATGGCTTCAGGCCGGAGATCCTGGACCGCATTCCGGACGTCGTCTATTTCGCCCCGCTACCTCCCAGAGTCATGGGACGCATCATTGCGGGCAAGATGCGGACCCTCTGCAGCGAGTACAATATCGTCCTGAATCGCGTCGATGCGGACGCGGTCCTGCACCTCTTGCAGCAGATCACCCGGAACAGTGGCGTGCGCGCCATGGTTGCCGCGATGGAGCGCCGTCTGGGCGACAGCCTCGCCGAAGCGAAGCAGAACCGCATCACGGGTGTGGACATCGTCGTCGACCTGGACAATCACTCCATCCATGCGGTCGCATCCCAGGCGTGACTGCCGGTTTCGTTGCACCTGGGGACTGGTGTTGAGTGAACCGGGGGCCCCAGACGACGACCGCCAGTGAATACCGTGATCAGACGTTCATCACCGGCGGAATCCTGATCGTTGCGACCGGCGTCTCTCATGATCAGCAGCACGGCTCGCGGGTCGGCTTCCTCCTCATCACCACGGCGGTGAGAGCGCCCAGCGCCACGCCGTAGATGGTGGTGCCTACCCGTACGTCGGCCGCTGCGGCCATCCCGCGGGCGATTTCTCGAACTCCTGCTGCCGCCCATACGGCGTGAGGTCGAGCAGGCGGTAGGCGTCGGTGACCGATTCGCAGCCGCGCGCGTAGGCGGAGTAGGTGTGGTGGACCCGCTCGTCGACGCGGAAGAACACGCTCAGGCCGTGCGCCTCGCCCTCCAGCGTGACCGCGTGACCCTTGGCCGCCTCCATCTCGGCCTTGCTGCGGTAGTTGTACTCGATGGGACCCGCCGCCGGGTCGAGCGTCACGTGGAAGTCGCGGTTGAAGGTGTTCGCGAATGAGGAGAGCCAGTCGATGTCCCAGCCCTTCTCCGCCTGGTAGGCCTGCACCTTCGTCAGCGGCGCGCGCGAGATCACCGCGAAGGTGGTGTCGCGCTCGGCGAGCAGCGACAGGTCGCCGAGGGCGTTGATGAACCCGGTGCAGCCGGGGCAGCCCTTCTCCCACTTCGGGTCGAACATGAAGTGGTAGATGATGAGCTGGCGGCGCCCGGCGAAGAGCTCGAGCAGCGAGCGCTGACCGCTCGTGCCGGCGAAGACGTAGTCCTGCGCCACCGGAACCATGGGCAGACGGCGGCGCTCGGCGGCGACGCGGTCGTAGGTGCGGGTGAGCGCCTTCTCCTGCTCCAAGAGCTTCAGACGCTCGACGCGCCACCGTGCGCGCGGGACGATGGGCGGGTGGGGGACGGCGTCCGCTTGCGGGCGGGGCTGGTCGCGCTCGGGTCGCTGGTTGGCCATGATGAGGAAACCTCCCTGGCGCCGTGCATCGACGTCGGTGGCATTGGCCCCCGCTCGACCAGGCGTGCAAGCATGAAGGGCGGCAGGATAGGCATCAGGCCGGTGCTGATGCAGGTCGGCGCCGCTGTACGATGCCATGACCACGGTTACGGTGCGCCATCGGTAGTCCCGCCATGCATCAGCCACATCTGACGATATTCGCCCTCGCCCTCATCCTGGCCTGTGCCGGCAGCGCCGCGGGTGCGGACGAGCCCGCGCGGGTCGGGATCACCTATTACGTTTCTCCCGACGGCGACGACGCCACCCCCGGCACCGCGCCCGCCCAGGCCTGGGCGACCCTGGCGCGCGCCAACCGTCAGCGCCTGCTGCCCGGCGACCACGTGCTGCTGCAGGGCGGCGCGACGTTTGCGGGGCCGCTGCTGCTCACTGCTGAGGATGCCGGCACCGCCGCGGCGCCGGTGGTGGTCGCCTCCTTCGGCGCGGGCCGCGCCACCATCGCTGCGGGGCTCGGCTACGCAGTGCTGGTCACGGATGCCGGCGGCATCGCGGTGCGCGACCTGATCTGCCGCGGTGCCGATCGCGTGCGCAACCACGGCAGCGGCGTGGCCTTCGTCAACACCCTGCCGGGCGACGCGCGCCTGTCGCACGTGCGCATCGACCACGTCGAGGCCAGCGGCTTCGGCCGCGCGCTCGTCGCGCCCGGGGCCCGGCCCGAAGGGCAGCAGAGTCCCCAGGGGTGCGGCATCATGGTCGGAGGCGATGCGCGCGACGGGTCGCAGAGCGGCTTCGACGACATCGCCATCACCGCCTGCGAGCTGCACGGCAACGCCTACTACGGCATCCTCATCACCGGCGTCTGGGATGGCCACGCGACGCGCTACGCCAACGCCGGACTGCGCATCGCCGGCTGCCGCGCGCACGACAATCCCGGCGACCCGCTCTACCACGAGAACCATTCGGGCAGCGGCATCCTGGTCGAAGACTGCAGCGGCGGCCTGGTCGAGTGCTGCACCGCCTGGAACAACGGCGCGGAGTGCCGCACGGCCCCGGGTGGACCGTGCGGGATCTGGGCCGCATCCTGCCACCGCGTCACCATCCAGGATTGCGAAGCCTACGCGAATCACACCGGCAACGGGCTGGATGGCGACGGCTTCGACCTCGACGGCGGCTGCACGGAGTGCGTGTTGCAGTACGATTACAGCCACGACAACGATGGCGCCGGATTCCTGATCTACACTTACCGCGGCGCGCCGCACGCGGATCGCGGCAACGTGGTGCGCTGGAATCTCAGCTGCGACGATGCGCGCACGCTGCCGGCGTATGGCGCGATCTTCGTCGGCAACGACGGCGCGGGCATGGACGGCGTCGAGATCTACCAGAACACCTGCATCGGCAGCAGCGCGGGGGCGTTGATCAACGTCCATGGCACGGGCATCGGCGCCGCCATCCGCAACAACCTGCTCATCGCCGCGGCGGGCCCGCTGGTGCGCATGGACCATGACCTGCCCAGCGTGGTCTTCACCGGGAATCTCTATTGGAACCGCGGGGCGGCTTTCGCGCGCAGCGGCGACCATGACGTCGCCGATCTGGCGGCCTGGCGCGCGCTGGGGAAGGAAAGCCAGGGTGGCCGGCCGTGCGGCGCCTGTGCCGATCCGCACCTGGACCTGGCGGCCGCGCGGGGCGAACCGACCGATGTGCCGCGCTGCGCCAACGCGCGCGGCCTGGTGC
>JACDGQ010000778.1 GCA_013821615.1 Planctomycetota bacterium | reverse complement strand
CCGCCACCGCTGCACGGCCTGCGCGCTGCTCATCCTGCCTGCCTGGACCGGGGCGGTCGCGGCGGCGGAAGGCGGCGGCGCCCGACCCGCACCGCCGCCCGGCATCGACGACATCAACGCGGTCGACAGCTTCGGCTACGCGGACAGCGCGCTGCGCCGCCGCCAGGACCTCAAGACCACGCCGCAGGCGGTCGAGGTGCTGACCAGCGACGACCTCGTCAACACCCCCGCCCTCGGCCTGCCCGACCGCCTGCGCTACGTGCCGGGGGTCGATGTCTACGAACTGCTTGCCGGGCAGTACGAGATCGGCATCCACGGCTACAACGGCATCAACAACAACCGCGTCCTGGTGCTCTACGACGGCAGCGATTTCTCGCTCGCGGAGTTCGGTTCGGTGCCGTGGATCGGCACCTACAACCAGAGCGACCTCGCGCGCGTCGAGGTGCTCAAGGGTCCGTCCTCGGTGACCTACGGCGCCAACGCCTTCGGCGGCGTGATCTCCCTCAGCGGCCGGCAGCCCGGCGACCGCCAGCAGGTGTTCAGCAGCGCCAGCTACGGCAGCAACGCGCTGGTCGACGCCGACGCCACCGCTCTCGGCCCGCTCGGCGAGGACCTCTATTACAAGGTCGGCATCGGCGGCAGCCATCGCGGCGACATCCCCGGCACGGTCGGCGAGACCCCCTACCAGGCGAGCGCGCGCACCAGCGAGACCGGGCACACCGACCTGGGCAGCCTGCGCTGGAACGCGCTGGTCGGCGTGCGCCTGCCGGCGGAGAACCGCATCGAGGTCGACTACCACGGCCTCGACCTCTACACATGGGAGTTCCTGCACGATCTCGACATCGGCTCCGATAACGCGCAGGTGCGCTCCCACGACCTGGTCGTGCGCCTCGCCGGCCCGTGGGGCGAGGTCAGCCAGCGCCATGTGCAGTCGAGCAACCTGGACAGCAACCAGAAGGCCGTCTACATCCCGGCCGAGGATTTCAAATACGCCCAGGTGGGCTTCCGCGACCAGACCGACGAGACGCGCGCCCTGCTGCATCTGCCGCTCGGCGCGCACTGGCTCGCGGTGGGTGGGGAATGGCGGTCCTGGCGCTCGCGCTCGAACCTGTGGGACGCGGCCGGGGTGTTCGCCGACCAGGGCACGTGGGCGGTCGCCAAGATGCGCAACCTCGCGTTCTTCGGTGAGGACCAGTGGACCATCGACCCGCACTGGACCGCCACCGCCGGGCTGCGCCTCGACGACAACAGCCAGGCCGGGGCCAACTGGTCCCCGCGCCTGGGCCTGAACTGGACGCCGGACCGCGACCAGTTCTGGCGCCTCAGCTACTCGCGCGGCTACCGCCTGCCGACGCCGATCGAGGCCTTCCTGCGCCAGTACTACTTCCAGTCGGACCAGCACCTCGACGCCGAGTCCATCCAGGAGGTCGATCTGGGCTGGCAGGGCCGTTTCGATCAGACCACGCGCCTCGGCTTCGATCTGTTCTACAGCCGCAGCAACGACGAGATCCGCACCGTGCCGCTGCCCAGCGCGGTGATGGCCGCGAACTTCAATCCGACCGCGCCGGGGCCGTTCTTCTCGTTCAGCAACGTCGACAACCCGGTGCACGTGCTCGGGCTGGAGCTGAGCGGCGAGCAGGCCGTCGCCGGGACGCCGCTGACGGTGTTCGCCAACGGCACCTGGCAGCTCGCGCGCCACGAGCACGATGTGGTCTACCAGAGCGATGGTTTCGCCTCGCCAGTGGGGACGTTGTTCCGCTTCGACCGCAACCTGGGCCGCACCGCCGACGCGCCGCCGATGTGGAAGGCCAACCTCGGCGGGCGCTATGAGAAGGACCACTGGTTCGCGAGCTTAGCGGGGCGCTACGTCGGCGCGCACGAGGTGTTCAGCTTCGCCAACAGCTATTTCGACCTCGGCTCGCCGATCGAGCTGCAGACCCTGCCCGCCTACGTCGCCTGCGACCTGTCGGTCGGCTGGTCCTTCGCGCCGAACGACCGCTACGGCCGCTTCGTGCGCCTGAACGTCTTCGACCTCTTCGACAGCGGCCACTACGAGTGGTTCCGCTCGAAGGAGGCGACGTTGCTCGACACCCATGAGCACCAGTCGACCAGCGAGATCGGGCGGGTGGTCAGCGTACAGGTGGGCTGGTTGTTCTAGGGGTCATGC
>JACDGQ010000777.1 GCA_013821615.1 Planctomycetota bacterium | reverse complement strand
CCGCTGCTGCGCGCCACGCCGCAGCTCGAGACCGACGATGCGGCGCTGCGCGCCTGGGTGCAGGGGGTCGCCAAGGGTCACGAGTCCGATCAGGCTGATCTCGCCGAGCAGCTGCGTCTGGCGGTGCGCGGCCACATCACCACCAAGGACCTGAGCAAGGGCGACGCCTCGGCGCTCGAGGCCTTCCGCACGCGCACCGGCGACTGCACCGAACACGCCAATCTGCTCTGCGCCGCCCTGCGCATCGCCGGCATTCCCGCGCGCGTCGAGGACGGACTGGTCTTCGCGGCGGACTTCGGCGGCTGGGTCGGGCACGCCTGGAACAGCGCCTACATCGGCGGCCGTTGGGTGCATCTCGACAGCGCGTATCCCGGCATCCCGCGCAGCTGCTATCTCAAGCTCGCGACCAACTCGGGTGGAGAATGGCGGAACACCGGTGCGCTGATGGTCGCCAACCTGGTCGGGCTTGCTGGCAAGCAGATCGAGACGCTCGGGGGCGGGGCTGGCGGCGCTGGGTCCGGAAGTCCGGAAGTCCGGAAGGCCGGAAGTCCCTGAGTACCGGGTCGGCTCCATGCTGCCGCGCCGGATAGTATTCCGGCGATAGTGCAACGGTTGCCCGTAAGAGCGGGTTGTCGTCGACTTCCGGACTTCCGGACTTCCGGACTTCCGGACTTCCGGACCGAAGGAGTGAAGGATGATCCCCTTGTCCCCGCGCAACCGCTCCAGACCTTGGAGCCGTGTCCCTCGCCAAGCGCGCCTTCGCCGTCAGCAGCTGGACCCTCGCCAGCCGCATCCTTGGCCTGGTGCGCGACCGCCTGTGGGCGGGGGCGATGGGCGGGTCGCTGATCCTCGACTGCTTCCTGATGGCCTTCGCGCTGCCCAATCTGCTGCGCAACCTCTTCGGCGAAGGCGCTCTGGCGGCGGCCTTCGTACCGCGCTACGTGCAGGGGCGCGACCGCGATCCTGAAGCGGCGGAGCGTTTCGCCGGCCTGGTCATAACCCGCCTCGCGCTCGGACTGAGCGCATTCGCGGCGCTCGGGATGGTCGCGGCGGGCGTGCTGGTGCGCTGCGGCACCGGCAAGGTGGTGATCGTCGCCGCGATGGCCCTCCCGCAGATCCCGTTCCTGATCTTCATCTGCGTCGCGGCGATCATGTCGGGGGTGCTGAATGGCCGCCGCCACTTCTGGACGCCCGCAGCGGCGCCGGTGGTGATGAACCTGTGCATGATCGCGACGGTGTGGATGTCGCCCGAGGCCGAGGCCTGGCTGCTGCCCTACGCGGTGCTCGCGGCCGGCGTCCTGCAGGTGGCGCTGCTGCTGTGGGCGCTGGCGCGCACCACCGGCGGCGTGCCGCCCCTGGCCACCGCCAGCACTCCGGAACTCCGCGAACTGCGCAGCGCGCTGGCGCCGACGGTGATCGCCAGCGGCATCTACCAGGTGAACGCCTACCTCGACAGCGTCATCGCGATGATCTTCATCCCCGGCGACGGCGCGGTGGCGATCCTCTACTTCGGCAACCGCCTGCTGCAGTTCCCGATGGCGCTGATCGGCCACGGCGTGACCACCGCCGCCTACCCGGAGCTCGCCAGTCGCGCCGCCGAGGGCTGGGCGGCGACCGGCGCCGGTCTGCGCGAAGCCTCGCGCCTGCTCGCCTTCTGGCTGCTGCCGGCGGCGGTCGGCCTGCTCGCCACCGCCGAGCCGGTGGTGCGCACCATCTATCAGAGCGGCCGCTTCGACGAAGCGGCGGTGGCGCGCACCGTGCTGGTGACGCAGATGCTCGCCTTGGCGCTGGTGCCGATCGCGTTGGCGAAGCTGCTGATGCGCGCCTTCCACGCGCGCCGCGACCAGCGCACGCCGATGCGCATCAGCCTGGCCATGGTCGCGCTCAACCTGGCGCTCAACCTGGTGCTGGTGCGCACCCCGCTGCGCGAGGCCGGACTGGCCCTGGCCACCGCGATCTCGAGCTTCGCGGGCTGCGCGCTCTACCTGCGCCTGCTCCATCTCCGCGGTACCGGCAGTGTGATCGGTTGGCGCGGCCTGTTGCGGCCGCTGCTCGGCGCACTGGCCATGGGCGGCGCGGTCGTGGCGCTGCTGCGGCAGTGGCCGCAACCGCCCGGCCACGGCTCCGGCCACGCCGCGCTGCGCCTCGCCGCTGCGGTGGCACTGGGC
>JACDGQ010000776.1 GCA_013821615.1 Planctomycetota bacterium | reverse complement strand
CGGCCGCTGAGGTGGGCGCTGAGCACGAAGTCGTCGCCCTGCTCGGCGACGCCTGCGACCAGCCCGCGCACATTGCGCAGCATCGCCGCCTGCGGCGCGAGCTTGGCCCAGTTCTGCATGTCGACGGTCGCCGCCATCACCAGCGGTGCGCCGGCGGGGAAGGCGGCGGCATCGAACTGACCGGCCTTGGCCGCGGTCGCCTGGTTGCGCCCCTCGAGCACGTCGAGCGCCAGTTCGACCAGGTCGGCGCGCGGCGAGAACACCAGCAGGCCGTCGCCGACCAGGCAGGCCGCGTTGAGCTTGCCCGCGCCGCGCTTGGTATCGTGCCACTGCGCGATGGCGTGGCCCTGGTAGGGAATGCTGGTGTAGCCCTCGGCCGCTTGGACGAGGGTGTTCAGGCGCTTGGCGTCGAAGCGGCCGCGCGCATAGATCAGCGCGTTGTCCTCGCCGGCGTCGGCGCCGCACAGGGTCAGCGAGTCGAGGTCCTTGGTCAGGTCGAGACCGCTGACCGCGGTGAGCAGGCTCAAGCGGGCCTTGATCATGCCATCCTGGTGCTGGAGCAGCCACTGGCCGAGCCGGCCCTTCATCACCGCGGCGACATCGACCTGCACCAGCCAGCGTTCTTCACCGGGGAGCTGGCCGAGGTCCATGGCAGGCGCGGGGGCCGCGGCGGCCCACAGGGCGCAGGCCAGCGGCAGGGAGAGGATCGTGCTCGTCAGGGACATGGGCGCCTCAGCGGAAGGGGGACGATCCCGGTTGGGATCGTCGGATATACCGGTCCCAGGGGCCTGTTGTTACAGCCTTGGCACCCGGCTTCCACGTGTGCAGGGTTGGCCCAGGGGCCGGCGGCGAGGTGGGAGGTGCGGGACGCGGGCTCGAAGTGCGGAGTGCGGCGTGCGAGGTGCGTTGGAGCCATAGCTCGTCGCTCGTCGCTCGCGACTCCACCGTGCGCGCACCTAATGCAGCCGCTGCAGGAACTCCGCGGGCGTGATCTCTTTGAGGCCCGCGGGCGGCGCGAAGCGCATGCCCTCGTCGCTGATCGCCGGCACCGCGCGCAGCTCGCGCAGGCGCAGGGAATACTCGCCGCTGTCGCCGGCGACCACCAGCTTCACGCGGCTGGCGCGGTTGAGCAGGTCGAAGGCCTGGTATTTGCCGTACTCGAGGGTCAGCACCGGCGCACCGCTGGCATCACTCAAGCGCTTGGCCACCGCCTGATGGGAAGCGTGGTCGACGGTCAGCACCGCGGCCAAGCCGCTGGCGGGTTCGGTGAAGGAGAGGGTGTCGGCGGCCGGGCTTGCGGGCGTGGTACCGGTCGGCACGGGACCGGCCTTGGCCTCGCTGACCAGCAGCGTCAGGTAAGTGAGGAAGGGCAGGCCGAGCGGCTTGCCCTGGGCGTCGCGCTCGGCGAGATCGGCGAGGGTGCCGTGGACCACCTCCCGGCTCTGCACCAGCTCCGCGGCGAAGTGCCCGTCCGCCTGGACCAGG
Source organism: Planctomycetota bacterium (assembly GCA_013821615.1). Classification (GTDB taxonomy): domain Bacteria; phylum Planctomycetota; class UBA11346; order UBA11346; family UBA11346; genus BOG-1363. The sequence goes on along the minus strand of JACDGQ010000776.1, from coordinate 688 downwards.
GCGCGGATGAACGGCACCTCCAGGCGCGTCGCCTCGAGGTGGATGCGCCCGTCGTCCGCGCACCACAGATGCAGCTGGAAGATCTCGGCGTCCGCGCCGTCCGGCTTGACCCGCACCAGCAGGTCGGCGGTCACCGCCGCGGCCTGGCCGTGCACGCGCTGGACGTCGGCGGCCAGCGCCGCGGCTTGGTCGGGGGTCGCTGGCGGCTGAGCTTCGGCCTGGGTGCGGACCGGCGCAGATCCGCAGCCGGCGAGCAGCAGGGTGGTGAGCAGCAGACTCCGGTGCCAGGTCATGACACTGGGTCTCCAGGTCATCACACCGCCTCGGCGATGAGATCGTACCCCTTGGAGCCGGTGATCCTGACCTTGGCCCAGCTGCCGACGCTGGCCAGCTCGCTGGCCAGGATGGTGGCGCCGTCGACTTCGCTCGCTTGGCCGTAGTGGCGGGTGGCGAAGACCCCGAAGTCGCGCTGCGCGTCGACCAGCACGGTCAGCTCGCGGCCGATCCAGCGCTTCAGGCGCGCGCGGTGCAGCTTCTTCTGCTGGGTCATGAAGGCGTGGTGGCGCGCGGCGATGATCTCGGCCGGGACCTTGTTCTTCATCTTGGCGGCGGTGGTGCCGTCTTCGTCGCTGTACTGGAAGCAGCCGACCGAGTCGAAGGACTGCTCCTTGGCGAAGTCGAGCAGCTC
>JACDGQ010000775.1 GCA_013821615.1 Planctomycetota bacterium | reverse complement strand
CCCCCCGACCGTTCCCACATCCTGACCGAGGCCCGCAACGCGGGCAGCGCCGGGCTGCACAAGCTGTCGGCGGCGGAGTGTGTGCGGCTGATGAACCGCGAGAACGCGGCGGTGCTGGTGGCGATGGAACAGGCCGAGGCCGCGCTGACGGCGTTCATCACCGCCGCGGAGCCGGGCTTCATCGCCGGTGGGCGGCTGGTCTACCTGGGCGCGGGCACCTCGGGACGGCTCGGCGTGCTCGACGCGTCGGAGGCGCCGCCGACCTTCCAGGTCGAGCCGGGGCGCGTGGTCGGGATCATCGCCGGCGGCGACGCGTCGCTGCGCCGTTCAAGCGAGAGCCGCGAGGACGAGTTCCAGGGCGCGTGGGACGAGCTCGCCGCGCTGCACCTGGGCCGCCATGACACCGTCATCGGCATCGCGGCTGGCGGCACCACGCCGTATGCGCTCGGCGCCCTGACCTTCGCCAAGACCCAGGTGGCCGATGCACCGCTGACCGCCTTCATCTCGTGCACGCCGGTGCCGCGTCCGGAACACGCCGACCATCTCATCGTGCTGGCCAGTGGTCCCGAGGTGCTGACCGGTTCGACCCGGCTCAAGGCGGGGACGGTCACCAAGCTCGCGCTCAACACCATCTCGACCACGCTGATGGTGCGCGCCGGCAAGGCCTACGGCAACCTCATGGTCGATGTGCGCGCGACCAACGCCAAGCTGCGCGACCGCGCCGCGCGCATCGTCGCCGAGCTGACCGGCCGCGAGCGCGCGGCCGCCTTCGCCCTGCTCGACGCCGCCGGCGGCACCGTGAAGACCGCGGTGGTCATGGCCCGCTGCGCCCTCGACCGTCCCAGCGCCGAAGCCCGCCTCGACGCCCACGACGGCCGTCTCGATCGTGTGCTGGACGGCTGATTCCGCCTGGCGCTGCACCGCACCCAGCGTGCCGGGAATCCCTTGTCTCACGAATCACCGGCTTCCCTCGCTTCTCGCCTCTCGCCTCTCGCAACTCGCAACTCGCAACTCGCAGCTCGCCTCTCGACCCTCGTGCCTCGTGACACGTGCCTCCCCCACGTGTCGGCGACGCCCCGACCCGCCCTTGGACGGGCAGCGACCCACGGTTACGCTCGCCAGCCCCTGGGAGCCCGCATGCAGCGCCTCATCCCCGCCCTCACCCTGCTCGCGATCGCCACTGGCGGTGCCCTGACGGCCACCGCCGCGGAGGACCTGCCGAGCATCCACGATCTGTTCGTGGGCGTGCTGCTGACACCCGTCCCGAAGATCCACGAAGAGACCCACGACAGCGCCAACACGGCGATCGCCACCGACTGGCGCGACCAGGACAGCAACGGTTTCGGCGTCAGTGTGGTCAGCCTCAACTGCAGCATGACCCATGACTGGGGCGGCATCATGTGGGGCGGCGAACTGGTCACCACCAAGGCGGACATCACCGCAAACACGCTGCTCGAATCGGGCAGCCTGCCCGCATACCGCAACCCCTCGACCGAACGCATGCAGTATCAGACCCTGGGCGCCAACCTGCTGGTCGGCTACGAATATGGGATCGCGGCGCTGGAAGAGGACGAATTCGGCGGATGGGTCGAGGTCCTCGCAGTGCTCGGCGGTGGCGGCGTGCGCGCGGATTCCGAGGACCGCCTGAACCACACCGTCGTGCAGCGCAAGGGCGGCGACGGCGTCTATTATAATTACGGTCTGCGCCTCGCCGGCTTCCTCACCGAGCGGCGCTGGATCTTCGGCGCCTCGGTCGAGTGGCTGGCCGGCACCGCGCAGGTCGACATCGACTACGGCGGCAGCGCGAGCACGAAGATGACCATCGACCAGAACGGATTGGGCTTCGCGTTCCTGGCGGGGTACCGGTTCTGAGCAGGGCTCGGTGGCCGGGCGGCGACCCCGCCCCATTCCCTACGCAGACGTGGAGACCACGTGCCTTTGTCCTTTTCAGCGGTTCCGCTGCGGACCCCCTGCCGGTCCGGCCGCCGGCACAGCGCTGCCCGCCGCCGCGCGGATGCGCTCGCACAGCGCGACCACCGCCTGGCGCTGCGCCGGCAGGTCAGCGCCCAGACCAAGGTCGGGGAAGTCGGCCAGCATGCGCTCGCATTCCTCGTTGAGGCGCGCACGCGCGGGGCCGCCGATGCGCGTCACCAGCACGCGGTGCTCGAGCAGGCG
>JACDGQ010000774.1 GCA_013821615.1 Planctomycetota bacterium | reverse complement strand
GCAGAACGTCGCCGCTGCGCAGCGCGGCCGCCTCTACAGCGGCAGCATCCGCCTCGAGGTCGCCATCAACGTGGTCGGCGCGCTGCTCATCGCCTGGTGGATCGGCGATGCTGCGGGCCGCTATCGCCCGGTGCTGGGCGTGGTCGCCGCAGGCCTGGCCTGGGCGGGCTGGTGCGCCTGGCGCATTCCCAGCGTGGCGCTCGCGCCGCGCGCGGGCGGCGGCCGCAACCCGTTCGCCCCGCTCGCGTGGCTGTGGAAGGACCGCGCCTTCGGCTACATCAACCTGTCGTGGACGATCATGGGCTTCGCCAACTTCATGATCCTGCCGCTGCGCGCCGAATACCTCGCCAACCCGGCCTATGGGCTGGCTTACCGCGCCGACACCATCCTGCTGCTGCTGGTCGGCCTGCCCGCCCTGGTGCGCATCGTCGCGCTGCCGCTGTGGGGCCGGCTCTTCGACCGCAGCGACTTCGTGCTGATGCGCTGCGCCATCAATCTGCTGTTCGTCGCCGCGACCGTGGTGATCTTCACGCCCACACCGGCGCTGCAGGCGCTCGGCGCGATCGGCTTCGGCCTGGCCTTCGCCGGCGGCGACATCGCCTGGAGCCTGTGGGTGACCAAGTACGCCCCCGCCGAACGCACCAGCGACTACATGGCCGTGCACGTCTTCCTGACCGGCGTGCGCGCGCTCGCCGGCCCCTACGCCGGCTTCGCCCTCTACGCCGCCGGCTGGAGCCCGCTCGCCGTTGCGTGGCTGTCTGGCAGCCTCACCGTGATGGCCACCCTGCTGCTGGCCCGCGAGAACCCCCGTCCCTCCACGTAAACCCGCCTCCAGACTGGCGTCCCACTCGCTTCCTCGCTTCCTCGCTTCCTCGCTCCCTCGCTCCCTCGCTCCCTCGCACCCTCGCTTCCTCGCTTCCTCGCTTCCCTGCTTCCTGCTTCCTGCTCCCTGCTCCCTGCTCCCTGCTCCCTGCTCCCTGCTCCCTGCTCCCTGCTCCCCTCTGTCCGCTGTCCGGCTCGTGTCTCGTGTCTCGCGCCTCGCGCCCCGCGCCTCGCGCCTCCCTTAATCTCCCCTCCAAGGTCCCCCATGTCCACCCTCCGCAGTCCCCTGCTCCTGCTGCTGCTCGCCCTGGTCCCCGGCGCCGGCATCCTGGCGGCGGCCGACTTCCCGCAGGAACACAGCGACCTCAAGCCCGACCCGGCGGTGCTCTATGGCCGCCTCGACAACGGCCTGCGCTATGCGGTGATGAACAACCAGCAGCCCAAGGACAAGGTCTCGGTGCGCCTGCTGGTCGAGAGCGGCAGCACCCTGGAGAGCGAAGCGCAGCGTGGCCTGGCGCACTTCCTCGAGCACCTCGCCTTCGAGGGCACCACCCACTACCCGCCCGGCACCCTGGTGACCCAGCTGCAGGAGCTCGGCCTGTCCTTCGGCGCCGACACCAACGCCCACACCTCGTTCGATGAGACCGTCTACAAGCTCGATCTGCCCGACGCCAAGCCCGCGACCATCGCCACCGCGCTGACGGTGCTGGCCGACTACGCCGGCGGCATGCTGCTGCAGCAGGCCCAGGTCGACAGCGAGCGCGGCGTGATCCTGGCCGAGATGCGCGACCGCAACTCGCCGTCGTTCCGCCTCTACCAGGAGGTCTACGGCGCGATGTACCGCGGTCAGCTCACCGCCCAGCGTTTCCCGATCGGCCTCAAGGAGACCGTCGGGAAGGCCGATGCCACGCTGCTGAAGGCCTACTTCGACGACTGGTACCGGCCAGAGCGCATGGCCATCACCGTGGTCGGCGCCTGCGACCCGCAGGCGGTGGTGGGGCAGATCACGGCCGCGGCCGGCAGCCTCGCCGCGCGTACCCCGGCCAAGGCGGAGCCGGTCCTCGGCGACCTCGCCATCCAGGACCTTGGCGTGTGCTACCGCCACGAGCCCGAGGCCGAGGGCATCCAGGTCGCGATCATGCGCATCACCCCGCGCGCGCGGCCCCACGATTCGACCACGCAGCGCCGCGAAGAACTGCTGCGCAGCCTCGCCGAGAGCGTCTTGGCGCACCGCTTCCAGGCGCTCATCGCGAAGGACGCCAAGGGCCCGTTGCTGGACGCCGGCCTGGAGAACTACCAATGGCTCGGGAATTTCCACGCCGGCGTCGTCGGCGCGGCGCGGCCCGGCCAGGCAC
>JACDGQ010000072.1 GCA_013821615.1 Planctomycetota bacterium | reverse complement strand
CCGCAGGCCATGTTGAGCAGCGCGAAGCCTCCCTGGAGAGGGACAAAATGGATCGTCTGACGCAGCCGCAGCCGACGAGAGCCGGGCGCAGTAGGGGAGGGTTTTGAAACCGCCTCTTAGGACTTGCCCGGCCGCCTGGGCGCAGAGAACCTGCGGCGCGCGCTGCCTGCGCCCGGATCCGCCATGACCACCACCTTGCGCCTCGGCCTCTGGCTCGCCCGCGTTCTCGCGAGCCTGCTCCTCGGATACGCAGCGACGGATTTTGCGTCGGCCGCCGAACCCGATGCCCAGCCCGGACCACACCTGGTGCTGACACCCGCCGGACACACCCAGCGCGTGCGCGCCCTGGTGGCTACGCGCGACGGACGACTTGCCGTGACCGCGGGTGGCGACGGCGCGATCCTGGTCTGGGATCTGGCGGAGGGCCGCATCGATACGCGCTTCCACTTGCCGTTCGCCGCCGACGGCGGTCCAGCCGAGGTGTCATCGCTCGCGGTCTCGAACGATGGCCGCTGGCTGGCCGCCGGGGGTGATAGCGCCATACGTCTTTACGATCTGCCCAACCGGCGACGCGTCGCCACCTGGCAGGCGCATACGGGCGGGGTGATGTCGCTGGATTTCTCCGCAGATGGTCTCTGGCTGGTCTCGGGTGGCTTCGATCGGCTCGTCAAGTTGTGGTCGGTGGAGACGCACGAACTGGTGCGCGCCTTCGCCGGTCATGCGCAAGGTGTGCATCATGTTGATCTGCACCTGGAAGGCGATGTGGGGCGGATCGTGAGCGCTGATTATGCCGGCCATGTGAAGCTGTGGGACTGGCAAAAAAACACTCCGGGGCTGTTCGCCCGCGGGGATGCGGCACTCGCGACCTGGCCGTTCCATGGCAAGGCATTGGGTGCCGGCTTCACCGCCAATGGCCAGCTCGTGATCGTGCCCTACCTTGATGGCCCGGTCACATGCATGGATCTCCAGGGGCATCTGACCTGTGTGCGCGGGCCGATCCTCGGCGAAAGCTATGCTTTCACCGCCGATGGACGCTGGATGGCCGCGTGCGGCCAACCAGCGCCGAACGCGCCACCCGAGACCCTGGCCGGGCCCCTCGTCTGCGCCCTCGATGAGAAGGGTGTCCTGAGGGTGGTCGCCACCTATGGCGGGCACGGTCCCGGCGGTGCGATGTATGTGGCGTTTCGCCGCCAAGCGAAGCACCTCACCGTGCTGAGCGTGGGCGAGATGCTGAGCGACCTGCACGAGTGGGCCTTTGACCCTGGCTTTAGCGGGGGGAACCACCGCGAACGCATTCTGGGCGTCGCGGGCAGGCAGGCGTGGAATGTCGGGTTCGTGGGCGAACGGATCGGCCTGACCTTCGATAGCGCCCTGGCCGCACACGGCCGCGTCGATCACATCTACGATCCGGTGGCACGCCTGCTGCGCTCCACCACCATCGCCGAGGAGACGGCAACCGCGGCCGCGCCGGTCGTTCCTTGGAAACAGGCGCTGAGCCCGGATGGCAAGACCCTGGTGCTGACACCTGAGGTGTCCCTGGCCGAAGGTGCGAAGCAGCACCGGCGGCTGGTCGTCACCCCATCGCCGTACAACCGCATCGGTGCGGTCACGTTCCTGGCCAGCGGCGATTCCGCCGAATACGCCGTCGGCTCCAACGACGGCACGCTGCGCCTGTACCGCGAGGAGCGCGTGATCGGAAGCGTGCGCGCGCATCAGGCGGCGATCCTGTGCCTGCACGTGAACGCCGCCGGCACGCGGCTGATCACCAGCGCACGCGACCAGACCATCCGGGTGTGGGCGCTGGACCGGCCCGCCCCAGACCGCTGCGAACCGCGTCTCCTGGTCTCGCTCTTCGCGGTCCCGCAGAACGACAGCGACGATGTGGCATGGATCGCCTGGCATTCCTCGGGCTACTACGACGCATCCGCGCATGGCGAATCGCTGATCAGCTGGCAGATCGACCGCGGCAACGACGAGGACGCCGAGATCCTGCCGGCATCCGCATTCCGCGCACGCTTCCACCGCCCGCGTTTCATCGGGGCGCTGATGGCGACCGGCGACCTGGCCGCCGCGCAGGCGACGCTCGCCGGCCCAGCGGGCGACCTCGCCGCGATCGTGCCGCCGCGTATCCGCTGGCTCGCGCCCGAAACGCGGGCCGCGGTTACCGATCACACGATCGCGGTGCTGCGCCTGGCGATCGAGCACGCGCCCGCCGGGCGCTGCGTGTTGTTACGCGATGGCCGGCGCGATCACGGTGGCGGCCTGAAGGAGGTCGCCAAAGCCACCCCATCAACGCTGATCCTCGAAGCGGAGGTGACCCTCGAGCCTGGCTTCAACCGTTTTCAGGTCATCGCCACCAACGATGATGCGGAAATCGTCTCGACGCCGCGCTTCGTGCTATGCGATCCCCCGGCAGCGGCCCCCGCCCAACCGACCGCTTCCGGTGACGGGCCCCCACGGCTGGTCGTGCTCACCATCGCCGTCGGCGATTACCTCGACCCGAGGATCCATAAGTTGCCGATGGCGACCAGAGACGGCACGGCGATGGCCGAGATCGTGGCCGGCCAGCACAGCGGGCTCTACAGCTCGTTCCGTCACGCAACGCTCATCGATGGCAAAGCGACGCGCGCCGAGATCCTGGCTGCGCTGACCGACCTCAAGCAATTAGCCAAACCCGCCGACACGGTCGTCCTCCACCTGTCCTCGCATGGTGGGATCGACGACAACGGGCAGTGGTACATGCCCCCGGTCGACGCCGATCTCGGCAACCCCGCCGCAACCTGCCTTCACGCCCATGACTTCACCGACGCTCTTGCCGCTCTCGCCTGCCGGCGCGTGGTGGTGTTCATCGACGCCTGCAAGAGCGGCGCCTTCGCACCCGCCGGCGTCAGCCAGTCCACCGCGGCGCAAGCCCGTCAGGCCAATGGCGAGCTCGCGCGCGAGCTGTCCTCCCCCGGTTACGGCATCGTGGTATTCAGCGCCTCGATGTCGGAGCAGTCGGCGACTGAGAGGCCGGAGTGGGGCCACGGGGCATTCACCCTCGCCTTGCTCGAGGCGGTACACGGAAAGCGCAATGGCCCGGTGCTGCCAGACGCTAACGGCAACGGCACCCTGGAGCTGATGGAACTCGGTCTGTACCTGTCTGAACGCGTCCGCCAGCTCACCGGCGGCAAGCAGCTGACCACGGTGTCGATCCCGAGCACGGTTTCCTCATTTTCCCTATTTGATATCGTACCTGCGCAGGTCACGCCAGCTGCGCCAGCGGCTCCGGCCGCGCCCACCCCTCCCGGGCTGGCTGCTCCCGCGGCGGGTCCATCCGCTCCGCCAGCAGCACCACTGGCGGGCGATCCGATACCCTGAGCCGACCTGTGGCGCAGGTGCGATCCTAGGTACGGGGCACTGCCAGTCCCCAGGAGTCCCGTTTGCCAAGCTTCCCTCCGCGTTCATACCGCTAAGATCTCAACCTTCTGCCACCACTCGCGATTCTCAAGATCCTCCCCTGCACAGGCAAAACCGCATGCGTACCTACCCCGTCGCCGTCCTCGCCGCCATGGCTAGCACCCTCGTTGCGCTCGCCGGATGCGGCTCTGGCGGCGGTGGCTATGGTGGCGGCGGATCGGGGAATCCGCCGCCACACTACATCAACGGGACGACCACCGGCCAGTTCGGCGACAACGACCTCGGCTTCTTCCAGGGTGCGCTGACCGTCCCATCCACGATCACCACCGCCACCCCCTCGCCGATCCTGCGCTTCGACATCGGCAACGGCTTCCACTCCACGGTGACCAACGTCCATTGGAGCATCCAGAAGAATGGCGTGGCATTCACGAGTGGAATCGTAGCGACGCTGGCGACCCTCGACTCCATCAACATCGATGTTCCGATTCCGGCCACCGTCGGCTCTGCGGTCTATCGCATCACCATCGACGATACGGGCAATTTCGCCGAGACCAACGAGAACAACAACTTCGTCGAATTCACCGTCACCGTCGCAGCGTCCGGCTGACGCCTTCACTGTCACCAATCCCAACCAAAGGACTTCCCATGCGTCATCTGCTCGCTTTCGCCGTCGCGGCGCTCTGCCTCACCTTCGTCGGTTGCGGAGACCGCGAGCAGGTCTATGGCGAGAAGGACGGTCCGATGCAGACGGCCGGCGACGTCACGGTCACTCTGGTCTGCTGGCGCCAGACGACGGAACACGTTGCCTACCGCATCAAAGTCGACAACCATTCGGACAAGCAGGTCGTCCTATTCTCACGCGGCACCGCCTTGCCGATCTGGGATGGTCTGCAGGTCCTGTCCGAAAAGAATGTCTACCCCAGCATCCCGGCCGGAAACGAACTGCCGGCCGAGGACCTCACCGAGCGATTCCTGTACTCGACCAGCGGCATGCGCATGGCGCGGGACGTCGTGCAGGTCAATGGGAAGTCGGCCATCACTATCGATGCCAAGTCCTTCAAGCGCCTGGATATGAAGGGCAATTACTCGGTCTTGGCGGATCAGGGACATACCAAGGCGAACGATGTTCCCTGGGCCCTGCACCTCACCATCACCGACGGCCAGGGCACGACGATGGGAGTGTTCGATCTCAAGCCGTGAAAACAGCGTGGACGCGCGATTCCATCGTCGATGCTAGGACCTTCGCCCGCGCATATCCCGTCGATCTGCACGCGCTAGCGCCGACCTTCTGGTCAACCGCTTGAGCAGCCCATCCCCCGCTGTGGCGATGGCTGGGAAAACCGGCGATGGGAACATGATCTGATCTGCGAACACGCGGCGCACGTCGTCATCGACGTCGGCCCATGCGCTCGAACGTGTCCGCCGCAAGAGAGGTGATGACGCGGAGGTTGGATCCTGCATCCGCGCGGAAACCGCTGCCTGGCCGCCGCGCCAGGCAGCGCCGAATCTTCTACTTCTTCTTCCCCGGCTTCTCACCCGCCAACGGGATGAGCACCTGCGCCCCGATGCGGTCCCTGCTGACCGCGATGTCGTCCATCCAGGCCACGAAGCCGGTGCCGGCGGCGGCCTGGTAGTTCTGCCAGCCGAAGGCCAGGGATTCGAAGGATTCGGGGATCTCTGACTTGTCGAACTTCCCCTGCCCGTTGTGGACGGCGATCTCGGGGATCTCCTCGCCGTTGATGAAGAAGCGGTAGGTCTGGGTGGCGTAGTCGACGTACCACTCGGCCAGGGTCCACTCGTCGCTGTACTTCGATGCCGCCTTTGCGCCTGGACCGAATTCGTACGATTTGGCCTGGACGTTGAACAGATAGCGGAAATCGCCGTCCTTGCCGGTCGAGGTGCCCATCAGGCGCACTTCGATGTTGCCCTTGTCGAGTGGGCTCTTGGCGGCACCGACCACGATGGTGGTGTGCATGCTGCCGCCGGCGGGCAGGGGCGAGGGCAATTGCACCTTGTAGTAGAGGCGGCCCCAGTGCGAGCCGCCGATTGCGGCGATCTCGGCGCCCTGCTTCACGATCTGGCGCGCGCCGCTGACTGCCGCATTCAGGCGCAGCGAGTGACGGCCGGAGTGTGCGACGTCGTCGACCACGCCAACCGAGCCCTTCGGGGAATAGCCTTTGGGGATCTTGCCGACGTCGGTGGCCTCGAAATCTTCCCAAATGAAGAGCTTCGCCTTCTTCAGGGGCACGATCTCGGTTGGATCGCCAGGAGCGGCCGGGGGTGCGGCGGTGGCGCCGTGGACGGTGGAGACCGCGGTGGTGGAGAGGAGGAGTGCGCAGGCAAGAAGGGTACGGGACATGGGCATGAGTTCCTGGGATCGGTCTGCGTGCGATGGCGGGGTATTGCGGTCGACGGAATGGACGATTGTCAGGCGATGCTCATCACGGCCGGTACGATAATGTCACCGCTTCTTGACGGTCGTCCCCTGCTCGGGGCTTTCCTTCTTGGTGATGAGCGCGAGCCACTCCTCCCATTTGGCGAGCGCGGATTCGCGCTTCGGCTTGGGGTCGTCGGGGCTGTAGGTGCTCTCCTGGATGCTCTTCAGCGCGGTCCACGCGGTGGTGCGGATGGTGGCGTCCTCGTCGTCGAGCAGGGTCACCAGGGCGCGGAACAGCGGCGGGTCCTGGTAGACGCCGCGCACCTGGAATTTCACCGCGTCGGCGAGGCCGGCGGCGGCGCCCTGGCGCTCAGCCAGGTCCCAGCGCTTGGCGGTGGCGACGGCGATCAGGGTCTCCTGCGCGATGGGCGTGCGCCAGCGCGCGAAGGGGCCGAGGGCGGCGATGGCCGCGCTGCGCACCTCGGGTGTGGGGTCCTTGAGCTTGCGCGCGAGCAGGGTGAAGGTGCCCTCGCCGAACTGGCTCAGGCTGCAGGTGCTGGCGGCGAGCGTGCGCGCGGCGGGGTCCTTGGTGTCGAGCAGGCGCGTCATCACCTCGCCGGCCGCGAAGCCACCGACCAGGGCGACGTCGGCGAAGGGCTTGGCATCGGCGGCGATGGTCCTGGCGTCCTTGTTGACCGGCCTCAGCAGCGCGACCTCCTCCGGCGAAGGCATCATGGTCTTGTGGCGCAGGCGCACCGCCCACTGGATGGCGTCGCTGTTGGTCGGCGGGTGGTGCTCGGTGTGCGGCAGGCCCTCGATCTCGTGGTAGATGACGTGGTAGCCGAGATCCTTGAACTTCTGGTAGCCGCCGCGCGCGCTGGCCTTGTGCGCCTCGTCGTCATCCAGGCCCATGTTCATGTAGATGTCGGGCATGGTGTGGACCGGATCCTTCGCCGCCGGCAGCTTCCACAGGCCGCTGCCGTACATGATGCCGGCGGCGATGGTCTCGGGGTGGGCGAGGGTGTAGTCGCCGCAGAAGCCGCCACCGGAACTCATGCCGAAGCAGTAGACCCGGCGCGGGTTGATCGGAAACGTCTTCTTCGCCCAGGTGATCAGCTGCGACACCGGCGGCATGTCCACCGCCTCCCAGCCGTCGGCCAGGGACTTGGCGCCGAGCACGATGTACTGCCCCTCGAGCTTCTCGCGCTTGAGCATGCCGAGGAAGGCATCGGCCTCGCCGCGCGCGTTGCCGCCGCGGCCGTGGAAACAGACGAACAAGCCGACCTGCTGGTCGGGCTGGGTGGTGCCGGCCGGGGCGATGGCCTTGGGCACCTCGATCGCGTAGTGGATGATGACCTTGAGGCTGACGCTGGCGACCGGGTCCTTGGGATCTGCGATGTCCTTTTCGCGCAGGTCACCCTCCTCCATGGCGGGGGCCAGCGCGGCGGCGGAGAGGAGGCCGATCAGGGCGAGCGAGCGTAGCGTCATGAGGTGTTCCCTTCGTGGAACGCTGCGGAATGGCGATGGCATCGTCCGTGATATTGGCGCGCGATGGGGAGACCTGTCATGGCTGATGGCTGATGGCTGATTGCTGATTGCTGACGGCTGATGGCTGATTGCTGATGGCTGATTGCTGACAGCTGACGGCTGACGGCTCGTCGGACAGGGTTCCCGCTTTTCAGTCTCTGTTCCTTTCTTTCTCCGCACTTCCGACTTCCGCACTTCCGCACTTCCGCACCTCCGCTCTTCCGCCATTCCTCCTTGCCCCGCTTCCGCTCACCCCACCAGATCCGGCAGCGGCTTCCCCGAGCTGTCGCCGAAGTTCGGCACCTCGACGCCCATGCGCAGCAGCATGCCGTGGTAGAGGTCGCAGAGGTTGCCACGCGCCGCGGGCACAATGCGGCCGCTGGCGATGGTGCCGCCGCCGCGCCCGGCGAGGATGATCGGCAGGTCGTCGTGATTGTGGCGATCGCCGTCGCCGATGCACGAACCGTACATCAGCATGCAGTTGTCGAGCACGGTGCCCTTGCCCTCCTTCATGCTCTTGAGCTTGTCGAGGAAGTAGGCGAACTGCTGCATGTGGTAGATGTTGATCTTCTTGATCCCGTCCTTCTTGGCCTGGTCGGCGCCGTGGTGTGAGAGGTCGTGGTGGCCGCCCATCACGCCGATCTGCGGGTAGCTGCGCCCCGAGCCGCCGTTGGTCATCATGAAGGTCGCGATGCGCGTGGCGTCGGCCTGGAAGGCCAGCGCCATGATGTCGAACATCAGCTTGGCGTGCACCGCGTAGTCCTCGGGCACGCCGTTCGGCACCACCAGCTGGTTCTTGCTGCCGCCGGCGGCGCCCTCCTCCTCGCGCCCGCTGATCTTCTGGATGCGGCTCTCGAGCGAGCGCAGCGATTCCAGGTACTCGTCGACCTTGCGCACGTCGTTGCCGCCGAGGTTGCCCTTGATCGCGGCGGTCTCCTCGCCGACCAGGTCGAGCAGGCTCTTGTTCTCGGCGGTCAGCGCCGCCTGGACCTGCGCGGCGTTGGACTGGCCGCGGTCGGCGAACAGGCGCATGAAGGCCGCCTTGGGGCGGATCTCCTTGGCCATCGGCTGGGTCGCCGAGCGCCACGAGATGTTCGTGGAGTAGGCGCAGCTGTAGCCCGAATCGCAGTCGCCCGAGCCCGAGCCGCCCTCGATCGACAGCTCGATCGAGGGCAGGTTGGTGTAGGCGCCGACCTTCTGCGCGGCGAGCTGGTCGACCGAGATGCCGGCCTGGATGTCCTTGCCGCTGGTCTTGCGCAGGCGCACGCCGGTGAGGTAGCAGCCGGCTTCGCGCGCGTGGTCGCCGGCGCCGTCGGCGCCGCCCTGGGCGGAGCGCTGGGCGAGCCCGTTCAGCACCAGCACGTCGGCCAGATGCGGCTTGAGCGGTTCGAGGATGGCGGGCAGCGGGCCGCCCTTGGTCTGCTGCTTCCAATGCTCCGCGATGACGCCCATGCCGAAGTGCATGAAGGCCATGCGCACCGGGGCGCGCACCGCCTTCTTGGGATCCTCGGCCCAGCCCATCTGCTCGAGCAGGGGCAAGCCGACGGCGACGCCGAGACCCTTGAGGGCGGTGCGGCGGGAGATCAGCCAGTTCATGGACATGGGAAGGTCCTTGGGGAGGGCGGAAGGGCGGAGAGCGGAAGGGCGCGAGGGAGCGAGGGAGCAAGGGAGCAAGGGAGCAAGGAAGCAGGAAGCAGGAAGCAGGAAGCAGGAAGCAGGAAGCAGGAAGCAGGAAGAGAGCGGAGAGCGTCAGAGGCGCTTGCGGTACAGGAAGGGATAGCTCTTGGCGATCTCGGTGACCAGCACCGAGAAGCGGAACTGGTTGGCCTCGAGTGCGTCGCTGATCTTCTGGATCGCCGGCTCGTCGCTGAGCTCGACGCCGCGGCCGAGGGCGAAGGTCATCAGCTTGCCGGTCAGGCAGGCCAGGTACTGTTCCTTGCGCTCGGCGAAGATGCGGCGCAGTTCGATTGGGCCCTTGAACTGCTGGCCGCTGGGCAGCACGCCGCTGGTGTCGAGGGCGTTGCCGGCGTCCTGGTCGCGCCAGCGCCCGATGCCGTCGAAGTTCTCGAGGCCGAAGCCGATCGGGTCCATGCGTTCGTGACAGGACGCGCACACCGGGTCGGCGCGGTGGCGCTCGAGGCGCTGGCGCACGGTCTGGGTGACGCCGGCGACCTCGGTCCCCTTGTCGAGCGCCTCGACCATGGGCGGCGGCGGCGGCGGCGGATCGCCGAGGATCTGCTCGAGAATCCACTTGCCGCGCTTCACCGGGCTGGTGCGCGTCGGCAGCGAGGTGATGGCGAGGATGCCGCCCATGGTCACCACGCCGCCGCGGTTGGCGTCGGTGAGCTTGACCTTGCGCAGCGCGGGGCCGGGCACCGCCGGCAGGCCGTAGTGCTTGGCCAGGCGCGCGTTCAGGAAGCTGTAGTCGGCGTCGAGGATCTCGAGGACGCTGCGGTCTTCGCGCATCAGGTTCTCGACGAAGGCGATGACCTCGTCGTAGAGATCCTTGCGCAGCTCGGGCGTGAAATCGGGGAAGATCTTGCTGTCCGGCTGGATGAAATTCAGCTTCCGCAGGCCCAGCCATTGGGTGAAGAAGTTGTCGATCAGCGCACGCGCCTTGGGGTCCTTGAGCATGCGCGCGACCTGGCGCTCGATCTCGCTGGGATCGCTGCCGAGCTTGCCCGCCTTCGCCGCGTCGAGCAGCGCCTCGTCGGGCATCGACGACCACAGGAAGAACGACAGGCGCGAGGCGATGTCGTAGTCATCAAGCTTGTAGATGCCGGCGGCGTCACCCGGACGGTCGGCCTCGATGCGGAAGAGGAAGGCCGGCGAGACCAGCACGCCTTTGAGCGCGAGGCGCACCGCCTCGCCGAAGACCTCGCCGTTCTTGTCGGCGACGTCGAAGACCGCGAGCAGGCGCTCGCCCTGCTCCTTGGTGATGGGACGGCGGTAGGCGCGTGTCGCAAAAGCCTCGAGGATGGCTTTGGCGGCGTCGCGCTTCGCGGTCTTGGCGTCGGGGCGCGCGATCATGATGCGGCGGTGGCTCTCGGGCAGCGCCGGCGTCGGCGGGCCGATCAGGTCGAAGCTCTCGACGGTCAGGGCGCGCACGCGCGGCGCCTTGGCGGGCTTGGCCGGGCCAGCGGGCGGCTTGGCGGTGGCCCCGGGC